>CALZIH010000026.1 GCA_945787305.1 uncultured Desulfobulbaceae bacterium
TGAAATTAATAACCCAAACTCCATTGCCCTACTGAACTTACCCCTGTTGACAAGATCCTGGCATAGTGTACGGCCAATCCTCGATGAATATTATGACGAAAATGGAGATTTTGCGGTTGCGGGTATTGAATATTCAGAGATGCGGCAACAGCTACCCAGGCTCTGCCTTGAACTCGAAGAAAGTGCCGTCCGGATAAAACAGATAGTCAAGGATTTGAAAGATTACGCTCGCCAGGAGACCAGTGGTCTTTTTCAGGAAGTTGACGTCAACGAAGTCGTTCAAGCCTCTGTTCGCCTGACAGCAAACACGGTGCAAAAGTCGACGACAAACTTTGAAGTTCACTACGGTAATGACTTACCAATAGTCGAGGGAAACCGGCAACGACTCATCCAGGTAATTATCAACTTGATTCAGAACAGTTGTGAAGCCCTTTTTCATAAAAATGGCAGTATCTCGATACAGACACAATACAATCAAATAACAAACGGGGTGGAGATCGTTGTTCGTGATCAGGGCAGCGGTATTGGCGCTGATGTAATCGGTAAGGTCACGGATCCTTTTTTCACCACCAAAAGAAATATTGGAGGCACCGGGCTTGGGCTCTCTGTTTCAGCAGGAATAATTAAAGAACACCTTGGACTCCTCTCCTTTTCATCAAATCCTGAGCAGGGAACAGAGGTTATCGTCAGCCTGCCTGCTGTCCATGACTCATCATCACAGGCACATGTATGACTAAGAATGTTTATCCTCTCAACCCTATTGTCATTGTTGACGATGAAGAGGCGTGGCTGCACAGTTTCAGTCTGGCCCTTCGTTCTGCAGGCATGAACAATGTGGTTACCAGCAATCAACCACATAAACTGATGGAGATTTTGGCAGGAATGGATGCCTGCCTTCTCGTTTTAGATCTGATTATGCCCCAGGTTTCAGGTGATGTCTTGTTGCAGGAGGTTGTAACCCGCTACCCTGACCTCCCGGTCATTATAATGACGGGTCTTGATGAGGTCGATACGGCAGTTACCTGTATGAAATACGGTGCGTATGATTTCTTTACCAAAGTGACCGAAGAGTCGCGCCTGTTGACCGGGGTGCGCAGAGGGGTGGAAATGGACCGGCTGCGCAGGGAAAACTTTGCCTTGAAAGAACGGTTTTTCCAAAACGATGTTCGGCAACCAGAGGCCTTTGCCGAGATAATTACCCATAACCAGGGCATGTTCTCCATTTTTAAGTATATTGAGGCCATTGCCACAACCTGTGAACCCGTGCTTATTACAGGGGAAACTGGCGTTGGCAAAGAGCTGATTGCCCATGCCCTGCACAGGCTGAGCGGGAGAAGCGGAGCGTTTGTTGCCGTTAATATAGCAGGATTTGATGAGGCCATGTTGGCCGATGCCCTTTTTGGCCATCGTCGCGGTGCATTTTCCGGAGCAGAGCGGTCCCGTGAGGGATTGGTTGCCAGGGCGGATAACGGAACCCTGTTTCTTGATGAAATTGGCGAACTCAGCCAGTCGGATCAGGTAAAACTGCTCCGTTTGATCCAGGAACGGGAATATTATCCACTTGGGTCCGATATCGCAAAGTCGACCAATACCAGAATGATTTTCGCCACCCACCGAAATCTGAGTGCTCTTTTAGAATCCGGGGCCTTCAGGCAGGATCTGTTTTTTCGTCTTCGCACCCATCAAGTACATATTCCGCCGCTCAGGGAACGTTACGACGATCTGGCAATTTTACTGGATCAGTTTATGGAAAAAGCTGCACAAAGCCTGAATAAGAACAAGCCTGCGTATCCGCGGGAGCTACCAACGTTACTAGCTACCTACCCCTTTCCTGGCAATATCCGCGAGCTACAGGCAATGGTTTTTGACGCCGTATCAAAGCATCAGTCGCGCACACTGAGCATGAAAGAGTTTAAAAAGTATATCAACCACAACAATACTAAACTAACCAAAATAACAAAAATACCAACGCAAGGATCAACACCTTTTACCGACTTGCAGTCGTTGCCAACATTGAAGGAAGCCGGGCACCTTTTGGTCAAAGAGGCGTTGCGTAGAGCTCAAGGAAATCAAACCATTGCTGCGCAGATGCTTGGCATTACCCGTCAGGCTCTTGGCTGGCGTCTGAAGCAGGCCGTGGAAAAGAGAGAGTAGAAGGTTTGTATGCACAATGTACAGATAGCAGTTGAAGGCGTGAACGTCGATTTTGAAACCGTACGGCGAATGGGGGAACTTATTGCTCTACAGGAAAATGAGTATGCAACTCTTGTGGCCTGGAACGATCGTGACGGGAAGAGGCATTCTCCCCAGTGCCTCAAGTGCGAGATTAAAGGCGAACCGGGCTGGGAGGTGTATGGCCGCAACCATGCCGGCAGGTTGCGGATAAGCATAAATGAAGATCAGTTTGTTTTGATCTACAGCTAATCCCTCTTGCGCTCAAGAATCTATACCAAAAAAGCGTAGAATGTGAAGTCTGAAAGCATCACACCTGCGCGTGAATTCCCCCCTAAGTCTCGGAGTCTGCACTTACCTTATTTGCCTAACTTTAAGTCTTTTTACGACAATCGCTGTGAAAAATGCGGTCCAGGTCTTATTCCACCCGTCGGCAATGATTTTCCACTTCCTGCCAGAGTTTGTGTAACCGTTTTTCAGAAACCGGCATGGCCGTTCCCAGTTCCGGTGCGAAGACGGAGACCCGAAATTCCTCTACCATGGTTTGGTATTGGGAAATAGAGCAACGGCATTGCCTGGTGTGTGAATTGAATTCCTTGATGTGTGTCAACCGATTAACAGCTGTGGACATCCGTTTTTGTTTTTGTTCATCCTTTGTTGGATCCTGTTCGGCCCGCTCAAGGCGAATACGTAATGCTTGCAGATATCGGCTTGTGTGGGTCAGTTGATCACGAGATCTCGTCAGGAGGAAATCCGCCGGCAGAATACTTTCCAGGCTTTCCGTAAAATCCTGAGCAAGGACCGGGTTGAAATTTTTATTCTTTTTGCAACGTTCTTTCCAGGCGGTAAGCGATACCACCGCCTGGCGGCGATCGGCCAACACCTTCATAACGTCGCGAAGAACTTCCCCGACTTTTGAATAAATACCATGCTCTTTTAGCTCGGAGCAGATTTTGTTAAAACGTGATTCCTCTGGGATCAAACCGTTGTTGGTATGATAGAGCCCATCCATGACAAATCCGACCAGGGCTTCACGCAGTTGCAGAGCTGTTCCTGGCATACCCAACGAAAGCCAGGACGCTGAGTGTGTAGTAAGGGCGAGCTTGCATTCGTTGATTATTTTTTTTCTACAACCGGGAAACTGCAAGCTATAGAGAAATTGCAATCCATGACGGGTTTGCCGCCTGGCCACGGATTCGTCTTCCAGATAGTGGAGGTCAACTCGTCCATTATCAGTAACAAGCAAGGCGGGGAAATACAACTTGCTTGCCCCCCGTTTCGTCGTCACGGATACCCTTGTCGGCAGGTCGGCAAAATCCCAGGTGGTCAAGCCACTTTTTTGGGGAAATTGCTCCCTGGTAATTAATTGAGAGTCATTCTGTTGTCCTGATCCGTTCAGGCTATCCTGTTGACTGGCCAGTATGTCTGTAAAGTTGCGACTGGCACAGAGTGTTTTTCCATTGGTGTCCTGCAGTTGGTAGCGCATCAAGAGGTGTTGCGGCAGGGTATCGGCTTGCCAGTCGCTACGGTTGATTTGTAGGCGATATGCACGAAGCAGGGCTTTTTCCAGAGCAGGGTACAGGGAACCTTTGTATATGTCCAGACCATCGATGATCCGGTCGACTGCATCGGGAAGGGGGACCAGTCGGCGGCGTAGTGTCTTTGGTAGTCGTTTCAACAGGTGAAGAATCTTTTCGTCGAGCAATCCCGGTACCAGCCACTCAAAAGCAGTTGGAGAAAGTGAGCTGAGTTGAGATGGTGTCAGGAATACTGTCACACCATCTTTTGCGCTACCGGGGTTGAAGGTATATTCCAGGGGAAATGCAACGCCTCCTATTCGCAGCTCATGAGGATAGCGATACAGTTCATCATGCCCGGGCATTTCTGTACAGATATCCTGATCGCTCATCCAGAGGAAGGCATCACCTTTCTTTTTTTTCAACAACCTGTTTATCGTAAATCGATCATAGGATATATTGATACGCTCTTTATAAAAGGCATACAGTACGTGATCTTCGACAAGAATATTCCTGCGCCGGATTTTATCCTCCATGGCATTGATTTTTTCTGTTAATGCCAGGTTGTGTTGCAAAAAAGGATAGTTACCGCCAAGTTGACCTTCCACCAGGGCCCTGTAAATGAAAATATCCTGAGCTTCTTTAGCGGTATCTTTATTGATGCGTCCATAATTGACTGATCTTCCAGCAACAATAGGAAGGCCAAAAAGTGAGACACGTTCAGTAGCTCGTACCTGCCCTGTTTTTTTAGACCAGTGCGGGTCAGCGTAACTGCGTTTACAGAGGTCGCCACCGAGCTGTTCCAGCCAGGTCTCATCAATTATTGCCGAGGTTCGGGCAAACAAGCGGGAGGTTTCAACGAATTGGGCAGCAACGATCCACGCGGCTTGTTTTTTGTTATACAGGCAGGAGCCGGGAAAGAGCGTAACTTCACGGCCACCGCTGACCACATACACATTTTTTTCCTTTTTGCGACCGATGTTGCGAAGAAAGCCACTGATCAGGGACTGATGAATCGCAGCATAGGTTGCCGGTTCACTGTTTAAGCGAAAACCCTTGATCGATCGAAGTAGTCCGGTAATCTGCTCATAAATATCAAACCATTCGCGCATTCGTTGCCAGGATAGATAATGAGTGGAGCAGAATTTGCGCAATTTTGAACTGCTGAATTTGTTATCACTGAACTCCTGCCAGCTGTTCCAGATATTCAGGAGGGTGAGGAAATCGGACTTACTGTCGATAAATACCTGCTGTGCATTGTCGGCAGCTTTTTCTTTGTCCGCTGGTCTGGTACGAGGGTCCTGGATAGAGAGTGCAGCACTGATGATGGTCACTTCACGAAGGGCACCCTGTGCAGCCGCTTCAACAATGATCCTGGCGATACATGGATCAAAGGGTAGTCGGGCCATGATGCGGCCCCTGGCTGTCAACCGGTCGAGGTTGTTGATTGCACCCAGTTCACGGAGAAGACGAAAACCATCGCTGATGGTTCGTTGCGCGGGGGGATCAAGAAACTCGAACTTGCGTGGATTGCCAATTTTCAAGGCAATCATCTGCAGGATGACTTCAGCAAGATTGGAGCGTTGAATTTCCGGCCGGGTGAAATCTGGCCGTCCCTGGTAATCCTTTTCACTGTACAGGCGGATACAGGTGCCAGGCCCCGTTCGTCCGCAGCGACCGGCACGCTGATCGCAACTGGCCCTGGAGACGCGCGACACCAACAGGCTCGTGGTACGAGCCCTGACATTATATGCCGGAATGCGGGCAAGACCGGTATCAATCACAAAACGGATACCGGGTATGGTGATCGACGTTTCGGCAACGTTTGTGGCGATAATGATTTTTCTCTTTTTCGAGGGGCGAAATATTTTACGCTGATCAGCAGCCTGCAGGCGACCAAAAAGTGGGAGTATCAAATGACGATCGAGTTCAAGGGTGTTCTGTAAGGCGGCCACGGTATCAAGTATATCCCGCTCCGTTGGCATAAAAACAAGAATATCACCTCCCGGCTGACGACATAGGCCAAGGACCTCTTCACAGGCTTGATCTACATAATTTTCCAGTTCTTCTCCTGTTGTTTGATCTCTGTATTGCTGGGTAATAGGGTAGGTTCTACCTGAGACTTCGATAATGGGGGCGTTATCGAAATGGGCGCTGAACTTCTCCGTATCAATGGTTGCGGAAGCAATGATCAATTTGAGATCGGGACGGTTTACCAGGAGCTGTTTCAAGTAACCGAGCAAAAAATCAATGTTCAGGCTACGTTCATGCGCCTCATCAAGGATTATGGTGTCGTAACGGTTAAGAAGACGATCAGCCCGGCTTTCTGCCAGCAGGATCCCGTCGGTCATGAATTTAATCCGCGTACTTTCACTGGTTCTGTCTTGGAAACGGATGGTGGAGCCAACCCAATCAGGTCGTTGCAGTTCTGTCCCAACCCGTTCAGCCATAGCTATTGCGGCCAATCGTCGCGGTTGGGTGCAGCCGATTAACAGTTCCTTGCCTTGTCCGGCATCGAGGCACATCTTTGGCAGTTGTGTCGTTTTTCCGGAGCCTGTATCTCCGGCAATTACAAGGATCTGATGTTCGCGAATGGCAGCGATAATCCTATCTTTTTCCTCGCTGATGGGAAGGTTTGCGGGATAGTTAACATGCATTGGTAAGTGTTGGACGAGAGAAGGAGGTGATTGATTTAGAGGTTGTTTATGAACGGTTTCCTGTATTTTTGGAAGACTGTTTGGCCAATGACTTTTGATTTTCTTCAGTCGATATGTAAAACCAATAATTGATGGACTCGTAAAAAGTCAAAAACGGAAATTGCACAGTATGGAAAAACAATGAGTTATAACCTGTCCGCCGTCGGTGGCGAGGCTTTTTGCGACACCGACAATAATTGTTGGACTTATAAAAGTCAAAAACGCTGTTTGCGCTGTACAAAATCACAATGAGTTATACCCTTTCCACCGTTGGTGGCGTGGCTGTTTATGACACCGACAATAATTTATCAAACCATGTCGGATTATACCTTGGAAAGAAGACCCACATTTGATATTCTTCTGGATTGACGACCCTTTCTGTACGGAAACCACAGCGTTCTCGGTTCAAGGTTGGACGGCCGAGCGTTGTATACCGGAAATTTGTTGAGATAACATCTGAAAATAGAGTGGAGAAGGTAAAAAATATGCAAAAGATCAGAAAAGCAGTTATTCCTGTTGCCGGACTTGGAACTCGATTTCTACCTGCCACTAAGGCGATTCCCAAAGAGATGTTGACCATTGTTGACCGGCCTACCATTCAATATATCGTTGAGGAGGTCGTTGCCTCAGGGATTGAGGAGGTGATTCTGATCACAAGCGCCGGAAAATCCGCCATAGAAAATCATTTCGACTATGATTTCCAACTGGATACAGTCCTTAAAGAAAAAAACAAGTCCAGTCTCAGGGAAGAGTTAAACAATATCTCCAACCTGATCGATGTCGTTTCCGTACGCCAAAAAGAACCCCTTGGCCTTGGCCATGCCATTTGGATGGCCCGCAATGTCATCGGTGAAGAGCCTTTCGTGGTTCTACTTGGTGATGACCTGGTGCGGAGTCAGGTCCCTTGTTGCAAGCAGATGATCGAACTGTATAACAAGGTGGGTGAATCTATTGTCGCCATACAACGTGTACCCATGGATCAAACCTATCAATACGGTATCGTTGAGGGTGATGAAATAGAACATGATCGAACATTCAAAGTGAAACGGATGGTCGAAAAACCAGCCCCCGGCACCTCGGATTCCGATATGGCTATTATCGGCCGTTACTTGCTTATGCCGGAAATATTTGACCTGCTCGGTAAAACAACCCCGGGCCACGGCGGAGAGATCCAACTCACCGATGCTCTGCTTGCCCTGTCCAAGCGCAGAGGAATGTATGCCTACGAGTTCATCGGCAACCGCTATGACGCAGGTGATAAGTTGGGTTATTTGAAGGCGATTGTCGATTTCTCCATGGAGCATCCCACCCTGGGAAAACCATTCAAAGAATATCTGCAAGCCCTCTGTGTAGACGGTCGTTGTACGGTTTCTACCTGATCGTTTGTTACTTTTTTACAGAGACTTAGATGTACTTGTATGAAGTTGCCGTTGTTGCCCCACTGGCAACTTCACTCACCTATGGGCAACCTGTTGAATATACAAAAAAATTAAAATCAGGACTGCGGGTGCTTGTACCTTTGGGCAACCGGCTGGTGACTGGTTACATCCTTGGGACGACTACTCTTCCTGATGCCGGTTCAGGAAAAAAAAAGGTGACGGTCAAGCCAATTGTTGACCTGCTGGATACGGAACCATTTTTTCCTGCGGCCATGATTCCTTTGTTTCGCTGGATTGCAGAATATTATCATCATCCTCTGGGTGAGGTCCTTCGTACTGCTTTACCAAGCGGAGTAACTACCGGAAGTAGTCGGGTTGTCCGTTTGACCAAAAAAGGGCGCACCCATACAGAGCGTTTAGCAACTGATAAAACATATGGCGACGCGCCTTGGATGCGCCAGCTTCTGACGAGCGGCGAATTACCAGCCAGGGTCGTTACCGGGATATGGCGAAAAACCACTCTGCAACGTCGCCTGAAGAATTGGGAAGACCAGGGCTTGCTTGTCGTTGAGCATGTTCTTTTACAAGATAAAAACAAAGGCAAGACAGAGAAGGTTGTCTCCCTTGTGCCCGGTTTGGCTGAAAACTTTCCGGTTACCGAATATTTAACAACAGAAGAAGCACTCAGCGCTTTAATTGGCAACCTTCCCGTCGTGCCGGGAAAAGCGGAACAGACCCTTCTAGGGCATTTTACAAAACTCTATGTTCTTGGCGGTGGTCAACCGGTCAGCAGACGTGATCTCGGTCGCTTGTATTCGAACACCTCCAACGTGTTGAGTCGTCTCATTAAAAAAAATGTCCTCATGCAACATGAACGCCGAGTCTATCGTGATCCGTTTGGCGAACGTCCCTTGCATGTGCAACGGCCAGAACGCCTGACCGATGAGCAGGACAACGTGCTGAGTTCGCTCTTGCCTGCGATTGGCAAGGGTACTTTTCAACCATTTCTTCTTTTTGGCGTCACCGGTTGCGGTAAAACAGAGGTCTATCTCCATGCTACCGAAAAAGCTCTTGCTGAAAAAAAGACGGCTCTGGTTTTGGTACCGGAAATTGCCCTTGCCTCCCAGATAGAAGGGCATTTCTACTCACGGTTCGGCGATATGCTTGCCGTTCTCCATAGTGGACTGTCCGCCGGTCAGCGGCTTGATGTATGGCAACGTATTCTTCTGGGCGAGGTACAGGTGGTGGTCGGCGCCCGTTCAGCCATTTTCGCGCCGCTGTCCGACCTTGGCCTAATCATTGTTGATGAAGAACATGAACCTTCCTATAAACAGGATGACGGCCTCTGTTATAATGCTCGTGATGTAGCGGTATTGCGGGGCAAATTCACAGGATGTCCGGTTTTGCTTGGTTCGGCAACACCATCGGTGGCCAGCTTCCATAACGCAGAGACAGGGAAATATTCCCGGTTGACCATGGAGCGACGAGTTGCCGATCAACAACTGCCACGTGTTGAAATTGTAGATCTGAACTCAATTAATAAGTCGAGACCTGATCTTTTTTTCTCCGACCAATTGATTCAGGCCCTTGAAAAAAATATGGAGCAGAGGCAGCAGAGCCTTCTGTTTGTCAATCGACGTGGCTATGCGTCTTTTCTCCTCTGTAGGGATTGCGGTCATGTGGTTCGTTGCCTTCATTGCCACGTTTCCATGACACTCCATCGCCGGGCTGATAAGTTAATTTGTCATTACTGTGGGTATACCTTACCGACGAATATTCTGTGTCCCGGCTGCCGGACAGGAAAAGTTGTTCCCCTTGGCCTGGGTTCGGAGCGTATTGAAAATGAAGTCGGCCAGTTGCTGCCCCATGCAAGAATAGCTCGACTTGACAGTGATACCTCCGGTAGCAGAAAACGGTATCTAGCCTTGCTCAAGGCTGTTCGAGATAGGGAAATCGACATCTTGATCGGTACGCAAATGATAGCCAAGGGGCTGCATTTTCCCCATGTGACACTGGTCGGGGTTGTTTGGGCAGACAGTGGATTAAACATGCCTGATTACAAGGCTGCAGAACGTACCTTTTCTCTGTTGTCGCAGGTCACCGGACGAGCGGGCAGGGGAGAACTGTCAGGGCGGGTAATTATCCAGACGCATCAGCCGAGGCATTATGCGGTGGGCTTTGCGCGTGATCATAATTATAGCGGGTTTTATGCCCAGGAGATCCTCTCACGGCGCGAGCTCCATTATCCACCCTTTTCCCGCTTGGTGAATATTCGCTTTAGCGGCCCCAATGAAGCTTCGGTCAAGCAGGCATCGGCCCAAGTCGCCGGGTTTCTCAACGACCGGCTGGACGGGAAAAGCACCGCAATACTCGGACCGGCCCCGGCGCCGCTTTCCATGTTACGGGACAGATATCGTTATCAGTTGTTGGTGAAAGGATTTGATATCAGGGAGATACACAGTCTCTGCAACAAACTGCTTGATGAAAAATCTAAGGTTTGCCCGCAAAGTGTGCGCATGTCCCTGGATGTTGACCCGGAAAATATGATGTAGTCAGGTAGTCTGTTGTGACGTGAAAAAGAAGCCCCGCCCGGAAAAAGGGGGTGAACCGGACGGGGCTTGGGCAGAGGTAGGCAGCTGGTGTAGCGTGCTTGGTGTTCGTATTGTTTACACAGTTACTCTTGACCGTGGTGATAGCCTTTCATCATGTGATGACCACCACCTGATCTCATTTTATCGCAACCATGTTTCATTTTGTCACAACCATGTGATTTCATCTTATCGCAACCATGACCCATTCCCATTGCTCCCATTGCAGGTCCGGGCAATCCACTTTTTCGTGCCTTGTCCCGCATCTGTTCTTTGAGGTCAAAGAGTTCACCGGCTAGAGCTGAAACCTGTTCCGGATTCGGGCTTGTGCTGTGCATCAGTGCTTTCATCTCGGAACGTTTCATCATCAGGGTTCTACGCAGTTCCTTGGTTTCTTCAAGAAAGGCGTCCCGTGCCTGCATCATCTCATTATGCAAGGGGCAATCTTTCTTCATCTTGTGACAGGGCGGCGTCGGCCCATCTTTTTCTTCGGCACCAATGACCGACTGTATCCCTGTAAAGGATATGGCAGCAGTCACCAGAAACATCATGGTATATTTAACAATAGCTTTTCGTCGAATCATTGTATATTCCTCCCTACAACTGTATGGTTCAGTTGTTTGGATTCCATATTGCATGGTTTATGCCAACCGATAGCCCATATGGCGACTGTGCTGCAAGTAATTGGAAAGTAAGTGTTAATTTTTCTTTGTTTTTTGGTCGATAGTTGTCGCCTGCGGCTGGCTGGGTAATATTTACCCGGCAGGTGTCTGTTGCCTGGGTATTTTTTACCCGCGAATTCGAGTTGGTGGAAAATGGATCACTATTAGATGGCTATGAAGTGGGTATCACGTCCTAAGTATATTTTTGTCTCCCCATGGTTGCTTGCCGCCGCAACCGGTCTGTTGGTGTTGATCGTCGTCACTTTCGCTGTGAGTAATGTGAAAAGGGAAAAGCGGTTAATGACCAACGCCATGCTGCAGAAAGCGGCGACCCTTATCCGGGTCATTCGTTCCGGAGCAAGAGCCTCGTCTATCTCCGATATCCAGAGGGGAATGTGGCAACTTGATCCATGGAGTGATCATGTCCAACGGGTTATTGACCACCTTTCAGACGATCCGGACCTTCATTTCCTCGCTGTTGTTGATCGATCCGGAGTGATCATGGCCCATAGCAGACAGGTGATGAAAGGCCGTACCCTGCAAATTGAACTTCCATTTAGCCGCAACGCTAAATCTACTCAGGGTCCCCTGGTCTATAAAATTTTACAGGAAAAGGGGCAGGCCCGCTTTTTTGTGGTTGTCCGCTCGTTCCAGCCCTTTCAACCGGCCATCCCGCCTGTTCCCTTTTCCTTACGTCCACATGGTCGATTTACCGTGCCGGGATCTAGTAATCCTACTGATCCGTTACCTCCCAACCAGGCGAGCAAGCCATCCAATGAATATTACGTCATTGTGGCCTTGGATATGAAAGAGTATGACCGGGCCCTTGGACGTTTATATTTCCAAATGGTGATGCTTTCTTTTGCCATGTTATTGGTTGGTGTTGGCGGATGGCTCTCGCTGGCAGCTGTCCAGGGGTATCGCGTATCCCAGAAGACCCTTCATGAAATTCAAGCCTTTACCGGTCTATTGGTTTCTAAACTTCCGGTGGGAATTGTTGCCACCGATAAACGGGGAATTATTGCCACTTGGAATCAGTCTGCAGAAGAGCTAATCGGTATAAAACAGAATGCCGCCATCGGCAAAAAACCTGCAGATATCCTTCCTCAAGTTCTGTCCGACTTTTTTTCTGTACCCAGCACCGGTCAGGCAATAGGGTCAGATCGGGTAGGTTGTGAAATACAATTGATCGTTCACGAAAAAGAGGTGGTCGTAAATTGTCACCACCTCATCATATCAGGAAGTGCAGGTGAATTTGAAGGAAAAGTATTACTGCTTTCCAATATGACGGAATTGAAGAATCTTGAAAAAAAGATGCGTGAAAATGAGCGATTGGCTGCAGTCGGCCGGATGGCTGCAGGCGTTGCTCATGAGGTCCGTAATCCATTAAGTTCGATTAAGGGTCTGACACTCTTGCTGCAAGGAAAATTTTCACAACGGAGCAGCGAACACGAGACGGCAATGTTACTGATACAGGAAGTGGAACGGATGAACAGAACCATTTCCGAGTTGCTGAGTTTTTCCAGGCCCGCACCCCTTGAACTGAGTAAGGTGGATATTTGCAACTTACTGGAGCGTCAAGTCAGGTTACTTGCAGCCGATACGGCCAGTGACGGCATTACGTGCGAACTCGAACTTGCCGATGACCTTCAGGCAGTGGCTGCTGATCAGGACAGGCTGAACCAGGTGCTCTTGAACATAATTCTAAATAGTATGCAGGCAATGAGTGGTGGTGGTGAATTAACGGTTCGAGCTTGGAATAATAGGGATAATGGGACAGTCATCATAACCTTTACCGATACTGGAACAGGAATGGATACGGAAACCATGAACCAGGCATTTTTCCCCTACTTCACTACCAAAAAAAACGGATCCGGTATAGGGCTTGCCATCTCGCAAAAAGTCATCGCCGATCATGGCGGTACTATACTTCTTGACAGTGAGCAGGGGAAAGGGACGGTGGTGACCGTTGAGTTGCCTCAATATAATGGCGGTTCCTCGTGATTACGCCAACTGAGATCAGTTGCAGTCGTTGCTGGAGAGAACCTCTTTAAAGTTACTGTTGAGAAATTCGCATTCCGCCGGTGTGAGATCAAAACGCAGTTCTGCTTCGCCAAGGACAATGTCGCGTTTTTTTTCAGGATGTTTCTGTAGCGTTTCACTGAGCCAACAGATGGCTTTTTTCAGGTTGGCGGACGGTGTCTGCAAAGGTGTTGATGGACACATAGTTTTCCTTTTGCTGTGAGTTGAAATTCTTTTCAACGATGTATATCTTTAACGTGCTAGTATAAAACCGGTTTGCTTCGGGCGCCATATTTTTCTTTGGCCTGAAGCGATCATCCTTGACGGTGGCAATACAGCTTTGCTACACTATAGTGAAGGAGAAAACATACAGGGACGCTACATATGGAAAGCTTACAGGGACATTTTCTTATTTCAACGCCGCATATGCCGGATCCTCGCTTCCAGGAACAGGTCGTTTACCTGTGTGCCCATAATGAAGAGGGGGCAATGGGGCTTGTTATCAACAATCCCAACCATGAAATCACGATGTTTGATGTTTTCTGTGGTGCAAATCTCCCCATGCCTGAAAGCCCTTTGCCGCCGGTTTACCTCGGTGGACCTGTAGAAGTGGATGCGGGGTTTATATTGTATACAGCCCAGGAAAGTGAACATTTCTCCCTAAAGGTTACAGCAAGCGTCGCCCTGTCAAGGGATACCCGTCTCTTAGAGGATATTGCCCGAGGAAACGGACCTGAAGATTTCCTGTTTATGCTTGGTTACGCAGGATGGGGTCCGGGACAATTGGAAATGGAGTTGATGGATAATGGTTGGCTTACCGTACCTGGCAATACAGAGATCCTCTTCAATACTCCCGATGAAAGCAAATGGAAAATGGCGGCCCATCGTTACGGAATAGATATTTCGGTATTTGGTGATGTGATAGGGTACGCCTGATAAAAAATATCTCAGAGTAAAACGCACCTGCTTTTGCCGGTAGGTGCGTTTTTTTTATGGAATGTGATAAGCGATGTCGGAACAAGAAAAAGTACAACTTGCTGAAATATTTCAATGTAGTCGTTGCGGTTATTGCTGCCAGGGTGAAACCACCGTGTCCCTTGATGGCGATGATCAACAGCGTATGATCAAGGAGCTGGGCCTGAGTCGGGAAGAAGTGGCACAACGTTTCTGGAGAATCACAGGCTCGGTAGTCCAGATGCAGATCATAGACGGGCACTGTATCTTTTACAATGATACCACCGGATGTACGGTCCACGTTGGTCGACCGTGGCGCTGTGGGCAGTGGCCATTACATCCGAGCATACTTGAGGACGAGAACAACTTTACAACCATCAGCCAGTCCTGCCCCGGTATCAATAAGGATATCAGTTACGAGGAATTTCGGGAGAAGTTACGGCTTCTCCTTGAGCAGGAAAGAAAGTTGATCTGCTGAGTTGTGATGGTATCGTAAAACTCAAAAACACCTTTTGTACAGCACGGAAACTCAATGCACCATAAGAGCTTACCTTCGTTGGCGTCCGGCTTTTTGCGATACCAAAACCGTGCCTGATCACTGATTCATTTATAAACAGCCTGTAATCTATGGGAATTGTACGTTGAAGTTTATTTTTCTTTTTCTCGGTAAAACCCAGGAAAAATATATTGATACGGCAATATCCGATTACGCTGCCAGGCTTGGCAGGTATCTACCACTGGAACTCATTGTCCTGAAAGAGAAGTATAATCGTAACGCATCGGATGGTGTTGTCAAACAGGCTGGAGCTGAACTTTTGCTTAATCGATGCGGCAAAGACAGCTTTAAGGTTGCCCTGGACCTATCCGGGAGACAGTATGATTCAAACCAGTTGGCCAACATGGTTCAGAATTGGCAGGACCGCAGCCTGCAAACCGTGTATTTCCTCATCGGTGGCCACCTTGGGTTGCACCCTTCGGTTGTGCAGGAGGCGGATGTTGTCTGGTCCCTGTCCAAGCTGACCTTTACCCATGAAATGACTCGAATGATAGTCTTAGAGCAGTTGTACCGCGCTTGTACGATAAACGCCGGACAAAACTATCATAAGTGATATGCATATTGAACACTATGTAGCCAATATCCCCGATAGCTTTCTCCGCTTTGCAGAGCAGGTAAAAGAAGGGGCTCCGGTTCCTCTGCACTCCATGCATGCGGTGGGCAGCGTCCTGACGCCTAATTTCGATCCAGGCGTATCCGATATAAACTCCGTTATTGTCATACAGGAAAAAGAATTGTCTTTTTTCGATTTCCTCATACCCTTGGGTCGGGAATTTAAAGCGCAGAGAATCGCCCCTCCTCTTGTCATGACAATCGGATACATCAAAAGCTCACTTGATGTCTTTCCCATAGAATTTTTTAATTTTCGTGAAATTCATCACACCCTGTACGGGGAGGATATATTCTGCGGCCTCAACATCAATGATCATCATCTCCGGCTGCAGTGTGAACGGGAGATAAAAGCAAAACTCCTATGGCTTGGCCAGGTCTATATTGAAAGCCTTGGTGATGAGCAACTTTTATCGGATAGACTGGCAGCATCCATAACCGGGTATCTTCCTCTTTTTCTGGCAATTCTCCATCTTGCCGGTAGGAAAATCACCCTTGATAACGAGCAGCTTTTCCTTGGGATTCAAGAAGAACTGGGCCTGGATACGGAAATTTTTCTTACCCTGTCACAAATGAAAACAGGAAAGAGGCGATATACGGAAAAAGATGACATGTGCTCCTGTTTTAATCTGTACTACCAAGCCACTGAACACATTGCTCGTTATGTCGATCGGTTACCTGTTTAGGCTCTCTTTTTGTATTCTCCTGCTGCTGCCGGCAACGGTGGTTGCCTCTACTCCTCCAGTTCCCGCCCACCCTCCGGGTCATATTGTCGATCTCGCCAGCGTACTGGATACTCAACAACACAAACTCTTGAGCGACCTGTTGCTGGACCTTGAACAAAAGACCACTGCGCAGATGGTGATCTTGACCGTTAACTCCCTGGATGGGCAGGATATTGATACATTTTCTTTGCAAACCGCTGAACAGTGGCAGATTGGCCAGAAGGGTAAAGACAACGGGTTGCTTGTGGTTATTGCCATGGAGGACCGAAAGTATCGTTTCGAGGTCGGTTACGGTCTTGAGTCGGTCCTGCCGGACAGTCTTGTCGGCACCATCGGCAGGGAGGCTTTGGTTCCTTTTTTTAAACAGGGGAAATATGGCGCCGGAATTACAGCCGTTACCAGAGAAATACTCATGGTGCTCAGTCTCCATTATGGCGTAACCCTTAGCGGAACCGATAAACTTCCAAAGCCACTGAGCAAAAGGTCGCAGGACAGTGCGTCTTGGCTGATACTGATACTTTTTGTACTCATATTTATTCTGTTTGTGTATTCACGGAAAGTGAATAGGAAAATTGGCGGAAAGAAAGGCTACCATAAAGGCACAGGTGCAGGCCCCATTATTTTTCCCGGCGGAGGGTGGGGTAGTGGTTCTTCCGGCGGATTTGGCGGGTTCAGCGGTGGCGGAGGCGGTTTCGGTGGTGGAGGAGCTTCGGGCAGCTGGTAAGGTTGAAGAACTCAACGTGATATATATTAATAACGGGAGGGTACAATGGGGCAGGCCGTAAAAATCATTTTGATCATTCTCGGGGTGGTGACAGCCCTTGGTCTTGGCATAATCATGTGGGGGATAGGGCAGTACAATAGCGTCGTCGCCATGGATGAACAGGTTAATTCACAATGGGCTCAGGTGGAAAATCAATTGAAACGCCGTTTTGATCTTATACCGAA
>CALZIH010000027.1 GCA_945787305.1 uncultured Desulfobulbaceae bacterium
GTAACGGCCTTATCGTACCTGGCCACCACCGCGCTGGTCATATCGTTGTCACCGGAGGTGCCGACAGTGACCACTTTACCGTCATCCTGAACAGCGAGACCATAGCTCACCGACTCACCTAAACCAAAGGAAGTGGTGATAACGGCAGGAAGGAGCTCGGTATCTTTTTGGGCTACCGATTTTGCTTCATAAGCGGCATACGAATCCGATACCTGCAACTTACGGATATGCAGGGTCGTGGATTTCCCTTCTGACTGATCCGTATAGTCAGCCGATGCCATATTATGTTCAGCCACCCCCTTGTCATAAACAATGAGAAGGAAATCGCGACTGCTGTTGGTTGTGGTAAATCCACTGGCACTCAGGCTGCTCTCGTTACCCACCAGGCTGTAGAGGACATCATCTTCCGGGCCGATCTCGGTAATCAGCACACCTTCTTCTCCAAAACCACTATCGACCAATCCCAGGGCAGTGAAGCGAAAAAGTGCCGCAGCCCGGTCTCCTTCAGAGCCAACGGAACCGGCAACATACAAGGCTCCATCTTTTTCCTGAAAAAGACCGTAGCCCTCGCTGACCTCACGGGTATACAGCGTAGAAGCTACACCTTCTTCCCCGAAACCGGTATCCAAAAGACCATCGGCGGTAAATGCCACCAACATCATTCGAATCGCATCACCCTCTCTGTAGGAACCGGAAATAATGATGCGACCATCTTCAGCAACCACCAGCCCCTGGGCCAGTGAATCATTGCCGATTCCGGTCAGACTGAGCCCCTGGTCGGAGAAGGTTGTATCCGGATTGCCATCGGCAAGATAACGACCCAGTACAACCACGCGCCCATTAGTGCCCGCTGCGCTTCCGGCTACAAGTATATCGCCATTGCTCTCAACCGCCAGGGCCGTTATTTCATCGTCGTTGTTGCCTACCGAGGTAAAAACCACACCTTGATCACCAAAATCGGTATCAAGGGAGCCGTCGGGATTAAATCGCAGCAGGGCAAAGTCGCGGTCCGCGCCATTATAGCTGTACCCACCGGCAACAATATGACCGTCCGCCGTCAGACCAAGGGCAAGTATCTCATCATCGCCATCACCGAGATCAAGCAGTACCGTACCGTCTCCGTTAAACGAAAAATCGGGACTGCCATCGGGTAACAGACGGATAAGCGAGCAAGCAAGTGAGGCCCCATCGGCGGATGAACCGCCGAGAAGAATTCTACCGTCAGCCTGAATCGCCAAGGCATTGGCCTGGTCCCCATGGGTGCCGATTTCAATAGCTACACGGCCGTCTACCCCAAAGCTTGGATCAAGCTCATCGGCAACACTTGCAACGCCAACCAAAAAAACAAAGACTACAATGTTAAGCAGATAAAATATTCTTCTACCCATAATCCCATCTCCGAAAAAGAGGGTGTGCCGAAATGCGTATAAGCGCATAAAAAAGGTTTGCAACATACCCCTACAATAGCCGTCCTCACGATTTATGGCAATTAAATACCATTTTTCCGTGGGATGGCCAAGGTGTCAAAAAACCGAAACCATGGTGTTTATTTTACAATACATTCGTTTTTTTTGACAGGGCCACCCTTCAACATTTTTCTTGCAAACAATGCCTTCAGCAGCTTTTGCGCCAAATTACGCTGTTGTTGTGCTGTACCAAACCAATGGAGACTTCATTGAACTTTGCAAAAAACGATCCATCTACTTGCCAAAATTGCATACCGGATACTGGCACCGTTCACAATTTCGACACAGGCCGCCATGCCCCATTTCGGCAAGCTCATGGCGCCCGATCCTCTCACCGGTAAGGATACGCGGCAGAATCAGGTCAAAGATGGTGATATTATGATACATCCCGCAGGCAGGCAGCCCCAGTACCGGAACGTTACCAATTCTGGCAACCAGAAACATGGCGCCGGGCAACACAGGGCTTCCATACACGATATCATCGGCTCCTGCGCCAAGAACACCAAGCCTGGTTACATCGTCGGGGTCTACCGACATTCCACCGGACGTCACAATCAAATCTGCCCCCTCTGCAAGACAATGCTTAATCTCGTTGGCAATTTGCTCGGCATCATCAATGGCAAAGCGAACCGTTGCCACCTCCGAACCAAGGGCGTTGAGTTTTTCCCGTAAAACCTTCTCAAATTTATCTTCTATACGTCCGTAATAGACCTCGCTGCCGGTAATGACCAACCCGGCCCGAACCTTTTGCAATGGTAGTACCCGGACAACATTCTCCGCCCCATCCACGGCAGCCACAGCCTGGTCCACCACTGTTCGCTCACCAACTAGCGGTATCAGCCTTGTGGCGGCTACCTGCTCTCCCTGTTTGACCGGAGTATTGTCATGCAATGTCGAACACATGACTTCGCCCAGCAGGTTAAACTGCAGCAGACGCTCACGATCAATCTTCAGCAGCCCGTCATGACCGGCCTTCAAAGCAATTTTGCCTTCAACCACCTCTCTGCCACATTCCACCCCGGTACCGGCCAGGGCTTTCGCCATTAAGCGGGCAGCCTCATCCTCATGGATTTCATTGTCGGCAAGCTCCAGAACATAAATATGATCTTTGCCAAGACGGCGCAGATGCTCAACATCTTCGGTACGAATTATATGGCCTTTCTTAAAGGCACAACCTTTGAATTCATCTTTGACAATCTCCGTAATGTCGTGCGGCAGAACCATGCCCACGGCCTGATCCACAGGTATACTCTTCTTCATTGTGCAAATAGACCCCGTGTTCTCTTGAAAATTTTTTCAAAATTATGCATGATGCATCGACATGTGCAGTTTATACGATCTTTAATTGAGCCCGTCAATCCTGGTAAACTCGTAGAACGTCCAAAACGTAATTTGCAATGCAGGTGAATACAAAGAGTTATAATCTGCCCGCCGTCGGTGGCAAGGCTTTTTGCGACACCGACAATCTTGACATACGCGAAAAAAATCGAATACGCCGTTGTCACTATACGAGAATACAATGAGTTATTACATTTCCGCCGTCGATGGCAAAGCTTTTTACAACATTGACAATCTTTTTATGTTCACAATTACGCCAAATTATTACCGCGGAGACGACGCCCTCGGTAGTTGCAATTACGCAGCCGATATCGGCTTTACTTTTCAATAGTTACCATAAAGGAATAAACATGATTAAACAGGAACTGCTTGACATACTTGCCTGCCCCAAATGTAAAGGTCCGGTCCAACTTAATGAGACGAACAATGGCCTTATCTGCCGGGCCTGCAACCTTCTCTATGAAATTCGTGACGACATTCCCATCATGTTAATTGACGAAGCCAAGCCTCTGGAACAAGAAGCAAAACCTTGAGTGCGAACACCGAATAGCTGACACTAATTCCGCCCTGATTTGTTATGTGGTCGAAAACGTGATAAAGTTGAGTATGTATACCACTGCATTGCCGTGAAAAAGTAATGCATTGCCACCTCGTCTACCCACAGGAGGTTCCGTATGTCTTCACACCCTGCGTCCCCCAACCAATTATCCGCAGAAGATAAGACCCAGGAAGTCCAACGACTCTTCAATGAAATACAATCACTTGCAGAAAAAAAAGACTTTAGCCGGGCAGAAGAACTACGGGAGAGGTTAATTGAATTTGACCCCATGGCCCTGCGCCAGATTATCGATTCCGCTGAAATCATTGAAAAGGAAAAAGCAGAAGGTATAGATCATACCCATCTGGAACTTTGGGACTCTCTATACCAAACGTTAAATGAGGAAGAGAAAAACGGCCTCTATTACTGCTTGACCAAACTTACAGTGCCCGCCAAACAGAAAATACTTACCCAAGGGAAACCTAACGACAGATTGTATTTTATAGAGAGCGGTGAAGTCGTTATTTACAAACCACAGGGTGAAAAAAATGTTGTGGTCGCAAAACTTGGCAGCGGCGATCTGTTGGGAGAATATACGTTTACGACCATTTCGCTCTGTTCGGCCTCTGTTTTAAGCCAAACAGAAGTACAGATGCGATGCCTGGAAAGTACCGCAACTGACGATTGGGAGGAAAAACAGCCCGGCCTTTATCACAAGCTGGTTACGTTTTGCCAGAATAAAGGGCACATGAACGATATTGCCCGTATCCAAAAGGAGCAAAAAAGAAAATTTCGGAGACATAAAATAGAAGGCAAGGTAACCGCCAATCTCTTAAAAACAGACGGCACAGTGAGTGATGCTCATTTTAATGGCAGCATCTCAGACATTTCCCGGGACGGCACCTGTTTCGGCATTCATTGCTCCAAGAGAAAAACCGCCCGCGCCATTCTGGCAAGAAACCTGGTCTTAGCAGTTACCGTTACCCTGGGAAAAGAAGAACTTAACTTCACCGCCACCGGTAAAGTGGTCCGCGTCTCATTCCACTTACGAAACGATTACAGTATCCATATGCACTTTAATGAACTGCTGCCGCAAGGGATAATGGCGAAGCTAGCTGTCGAAGACAGCTGAAATGAGAATAGAAAAACTTAAGAGATGTTTTTTATTGGGGGGGGGAAGGTAAAAACAGGTTGCATTCTTGCTTTTTTTTTGACGTCACATGAGATAATATCTTGGTTTAATCCGTCATTACAAACATTTGTTCTGCCCCAATTCACAAATTAAAGATTTTCCGTGCGGCAGGAGAATCCAATAAAATATTTTCTCCTAGTTGTTGAGCACATTCCTTAAACACACTTGCATGTTCTTGAATTAAACTATCCGGCAAGTTTAGCAAAGTAAACAATTCCAATTCTCTACCATCTAATACCCGATATATTGCAAGTGTCTTATTGTTGCGATCTATTTTGACTAGGTGATCATAGCGGTCCAATTCCATCATTCCAATGAGTTGGTGTATATATAGAACGCCCTGCTATGAAACAGGATCATCCAAACAAAAAAAAGACGGAGCACATGTGCTCCGCCTTTTGTATTTACGCTATGGTAGGAAACGAAATCAGGGTGCAATACCCATCTCTTTTTCCTTCTCGTGGACAGCCAACCGAGTCTTGATGGCCGTATCCGGGATCAGGGACATGGAATCGATTCCCAGCTCTACCAGGAAGGTAGCAAATTCGGGGAAATCGGAGGGGCCCTGTCCACAGATACCGATCTTCTTGCCGCGACGCTTGGCTGTGGCAATAACCATGCGAATCATCTCTTTGACCGCATCGTCACGCTCATCGGCGATACCGGCAATGAGACCGGAGTCACGATCAAGACCATACGTCAGCTGGGTCAGATCGTTGGACCCGATGGAAAAACCGTCAAAGATATCGGCAAAGGCGTCGGCGGAGATCACGTTACTGGGGATTTCACACATGACATACAGCTCAAGCCCGTTCTCGCCCTGAACCAGACCGCAGTCGCGCATAACCTCGATAACCTTTTTTCCCTCTTCCGGAGTTCGGCAGAACGGCACCATCAACTTGATGTTGTTCAATCCCATATCGTTGCGTGCCTTGAGCAGCCCCTGACACTCCAACTCAAAAGCGGGACGATATTTGGGATCATAATAGCGCGAGGCACCACGCCAGCCGATCATCGGATTCTCCTCTTCCGGCTCATACAGCGTACCACCGGCCAGGTTGGCATATTCGTTACTCTTGAAGTCGGAAAGGCGGACAATCCCCGGTCTTGGCATCGATCAGCTTGACGATCTCCTGCTTATCCGGATCACTGGAGGCTTTGAGCTCCTCATAGTTAACAAGCGCCAGCGGATGGAGACCGATGTGGGAATTGATAATAAACTCCTCGCGGGCCAGGCCAACACCGTCGTTGGGAATCTGACACTCGGCAAAAGCCTTTTCCGGGATGGCGAGATTCATCATAATCTTGGTCTTGGTTGCAGGCATATTGCCCAGATCCGTTTTCTCGATCTCAAACTTGAGCAGGCCGTCGTAGACATAACCGGTCTCGCCCTCGGCAGAAGATGCGGTGATTTCCTGACCGGTTTTGATCTTCTTGGAACCGTCACCGGTGCCGATAACGCAAGGGATACCCAGCTCACGGGAGATAATGGCGGCATGACAGGTCCGACCGCCGCGGTTGGTGATAATGGCTCCGGCGATCTTCATGATCGGTTCCCAGTCAGGATCAGTCATATCGGTAACCAGAACCTCACCCTTCTTAAAGGTGTGAATGTCTTTGACATCATCGATACAATGGGCAACGCCCTGGCCGATCTTGGTTCCCACGGCCAGCCCTTCGACAATGACATCCCCCTTCTCCAGCAGCTTATAGGTTTCCATAACCCCCTTGCTGGCCTGGGAGTGGACGGTCTCGGGTCGGGCCTGAACAATAAACAGCTCACCGGTGCCGACATTTACTCCGTCACCGTCCTTGGCCCACTCAATATCCATTCCTTTCCCGTAATGATCTTCGATAATACAGGCCCAGTTGGCCAGTTTCAGAATCTCGTCATCGTTGATGACATAATTCTTTTGCTCGTCTTCAGTGGTATCGATATTTTTAACCGGTTCATCGGTGGAGGGGTCGTTATCGTAGATCATCTTGATTTCTTTGGAGCCCACTTTCTTGCCGACTATGGGTCGTTTGCCCTCCTTAAGAGTGGGCTTGAATACGTAATACTCATCCGGGTTCACCGCACCCTGCACCACGTTTTCACCCAGTCCCCAGGCACCGGTGATAAAAACGGCATCCTCAAAGCCGGACTCGGTGTCGATGGAGAACAACACGCCGGAAGAAGAAGAATCGGAACGAACCATCTTCTGAACGGTGATCGAAAGGTAGACGTCAAACTGGCCAAAACCCTGATGTTGACGATAAGAGATGGCACGATTGGTAAAAAGAGAGGCAAAACATTTACGGCAATTCTCGATAATGTTTTCATAGCCATGGATATTAAGATAGGTTTCCTGCTGCCCGGCAAAAGAGGCATCAGGCAAATCTTCGGCCGTTGCAGAGGAACGAACCGCCACATCCACGCCCTCAGCAGCGAGCGCGATTGCCAGCGTCTCGGTGGCCGTGCACATCGCGAACAGGAATCCCCCGTCTTCAACGTAGCGACGGATGGCACGCGCCACGCCCTTCTTGAGATCGGCCGGGTAGATCAGAGAGCACCTCTTTGATCTCATCCTCAACCCCTGCCGCCTTCAAGAGGTAACGGTATGCATAGGCGGTGATGGCAAAGCCATGGGGAACGGCAACACCCTTGCCGGTAAGATGTTGATACATTTCGCCAAGTGAGGCATTTTTCCCTCCTACCAGCGGCACATCATCAATGCCGATCTCATCAAACCAGAGGATTAATTTCTCATCATGCGCTTGTCCCATGTTTTTCTCCCTCGCAGGTAACAGTTAGTTTAAAATCGAACGGAAGAATACCGCTCATTATATTTATGCAATCTTTTAATAATAAAAAATTTTTCCCTTTCGGTCAACCCAAACAAACATCTCTTATGGTTGAATATTGATTATTTATAGTGGGTGTCAAAAAATATCAGCAACAACAAAAAAGGTCTCAGACAATCTCCCTTGCTCTCTACTTCCTGAAAACCACTGCGGGGGAGGATGAATAGAATTATCATGGCCGTTTGCCTCTCCTCTTGTTAGAGAAAATGCCCTATTGGTAAAAAGTATTGATTCGATGCTTGCCGAAATCTGACTCCTGTCATAATGTCTCTCTGCAAGAGAAACTCTTGCCCCAAATTAAAAACACGCTATATTGCTATCGGTTTTGTATTACTACTCCGGTGCAATGGCCTGAAGGGCAAACGGGCAGAAAAAACCCGCCGTGACAAGACACTGAATTCGCCGCTTACAGGGGCGATACGAGTAACATACACGAACGTTTTCACCTTTAATTTAGTAACTTTTCCTTGAGAGACGAGGTTTTATTATGTGGGAATATACGGACAAAGTACAACAACATTTCATGAATCCACAGAATGTCGGAGAGCTGGATAACCCCAGCGGCACGGGGGATGTGGGTTCACTTGCCTGCGGTGACGCCCTGAAATTGACCATTAAAGTCGATGACAACGGCATTATATCCGACGCAAAATTCAAGACCTTTGGCTGCGCCTCAGCAATTGCTTCCTCCTCGGTGCTGACCGAAATTATCAAGGGCATGTCCATTGACGAAGCGGCAAACCTCACCAATGAAGATATTGCCGATAGACTGGGCGGACTGCCCAAGGAAAAAATGCATTGTTCGGTTATGGGCCGCGAGGCGCTGGAAGCTGCCATTGCCGACTATAGAGGTGTTATCCTTCCCATGGCAGAGGGTGAAGTTGTCTGTGAATGTTTTGGCGTCACCGACCTTGAGATTACCAGGGCCATTAGAGAATCCAGCCTACGTTCGGTGGAGGAAATAACAAACTTCACCAAGGCCGGCGGCGGCTGCGGCAAATGTGAGGATCGGCTGCGTGATATTCTGCAGCGCACCGTGGAGGGCATTGCCGCTGAGAAAATCATTCCACTTAAAAACCAGCGCATGACCACGTTGCAGAAAATCAAAAAGATTGAAGACGTTTTGGAACGTGAAATCAAGCCAACCCTGAAAAAAGATGGCGGCGATATAGAGCTGGTCGATGTCGACGGCGACTTTGTCACCGTATCCCTGCGTGGTGCCTGTTCCGGCTGCCAGTCATCTCAGACCACCTTAAAAGAATATGTGGAAAAGAAATTACGCGAGCAGGTCGTCGAGTCCCTGATCGTTGAGGAGGACAAATAATGGACTGCGGCAGCGATAAAGTAATCTACATGGACAACAATGCCACCACCCGGCTTGCCCCGGAGGTGCTTGATGCCATGATGCCCTTTCTCACGGATTGTTACGGCAATCCCTCCTCCATGCACACCTTTGGCGGCCAGGTGGGCAGGGCCGTTGAAGAGGCCCGGACGCAAATTGCCGACCTGATCGGCGCCGAACCGCAAGAGATTGTCTTTACCAGTTGCGGCACCGAAAGCGATTCCACCGCTATCCTCTCTGCGCTGCAAACCTTTCCGGAACAACGCCATGTGGTGACAACCCGAGTGGAACACCCAGCAGTCAAGAATCTCTGCGAAAGCCTGAACCAGCTTACCGGTCATAAACACCGGACCACCAGGCTCATGGTCGAGGCCGACGGTAGCCTGGACCTAGACAGTTACCAGGAAGCACTGACCGAGGATACGGCTATCGTCTCTGTCATGTGGGCCAATAACGAAACCGGGGTCATCTTCCCGGTAGAGAAAATGGCGGCCATGGCAAAGGAACGAGGCATCCTCTTTCATACCGATGCGGTTCAGTACGTTGGTAAACTCCCTATTAATATGCGGGAAAATCAGATCGATTTCCTATCGATTTCCGGCCATAAGCTGCATGCACCAAAAGGAGTGGGTGTACTCTATGTGCGCAAGGGCAGCCCGTTTGTCCCTTTCCTCAACGGTGGCCACCAGGAACACGGACGAAGAGGCGGCACGGAGAACGTAGCCTCGATTATCGGTCTTGGCAGGGCCTGCGCTCTGGCAGCCGAAAAGATGGAGGAGGAAAACACCCGGGTCAAGGCCCTGCGCGACAAGCTGGAAAACGGGCTCCTTGATTCTATTCCAAAATCCATGCTTAACGGACACCCGACCGAGCGGTTGCCGAACACCGCCAACGTCAGCTTCGAATACGTGGAAGGTGAGGCCATTCTCCTGCACATGAACCAGTACAATATCTGTGCATCATCAGGCTCTGCCTGCACTTCCGGCTCCCTGGAGCCATCCCATGTCCTACGGGCCATGGGCGTCCCGTTTACGGCCGCGCACGGTTCAATCCGTTTCAGCCTTTCCGTGTACAATACCGAAGAAGAGGTCGATTTTGTTCTGGAAAAAATGCCGGCCATCATTGCCAACCTTCGCCAAATGTCGCCGTTCTGGAAGGAAGGCGAAGAATAGCCTGACGAGATTGTTCCATTGTACCACACAGACTGATACGGATTTGACAGGCATAACAATCCGTATCCATTTACTGTTTTTTCTCTATATTTAAGCCGCCCGGAGGATAGGGATGAAAATCATTGCACCCTCTTATGAAGTTCTGGACAATCTTGACAACGAAAGCCTTGCCGTCCGTATCGAATTCTGCGGTCGTATCTGCTACAAAAGTGAAGATAAAATCGATCACGAATCCGCTCTGCCCTTTGTCTCCAAGATGGCGGAACACGGGCATAACTCGGTCCTTGAAATGGGTGTTGTCAGCCTGAGCATTGATGGTGTAAACGACGAACAGGTTACGGAACTTTTCTTGATTCAACCCCGTTACCTGCACATAGATCGCCAAGACGACAGCCTGCTGGTAACTGGCAGTGTTCGGGCTTTCCGCGAACTGCTCATGTTTCATCCCGACTGTATGATCGTCCAAGCCGCCTGCGCTTTTCTCCACAAACGGCACCCCTACTTTTTCAATACCATCCTGCCGGAAAACTGATTTTCTACTGCCGGCTCCATTTCCGTTGCCAAGATGGAACTGAGTGAAGTGGACAGATTGCCGGCAGACAAGTTGCTCAAGCACCGGCATATTGCGGTCAAATTTATTGTCAACCGGGCCGTTACCCATGAAATTGTTCGCCATCGCCCCTGTTCATTTTTACAGGAAAGTCAGCGCTATTGCAGGTACAGCGACGACAAGTTCGGCAGTGAAGTAACCTTTATCAAACCCATGTTTTATGATGAAGACAGTCCGGAATACGAAATCTGGCGACGAGCCATGCTGGACACCGAGCAGATGTATCTGCAGCTCCTTGCAACCTCCACGCCGCAGGCAGCCAGAACCGTCCTGCCCAACTCATGCAAGACGGAACTCATAGTCTATGCAAACCTGGACGAGTGGCGACACATTTTTAAACTCCGTACAACCAAAGCAGCGGAACCTTCCATGCGCGAAGTGATGATCCCCCTGCAACAGGATTTCAAACAACGATTCCCCTCCATATTTTCCTGATCGGCCAGAGGAGTTCCCAGCCTTCTGTCGCCCCGATACCGGTCGCAATGTCTCTGTTGGACGGTAATTATTGTCGGTGTCGAAAAAAGCCTCGACACCGACGGCGGAAAGGTAATAGCTCATTGTATTTCCGTACAGTGCAAAAAGCGTTTTTGAGTCTTTAAAAGACCTTCATCGTTGTCGGTGTCGAAAAAAGCCTCGACACCGATGGCGGAAAGGTAATAGCTCATTGTATTTCTGTACAGTGCAAGCGGAATTTGGACTTTTTACGAGTCCATCATCATTGACAAACCGTAAAAACTTTACTAGGTTTTCCATTTCGTCTTAGTTCTGCAGCATTTCTCCGCCATTTGCCAGACTTTAGATTTCCCCAATTTTTTGGGTGCAAGATGAAGGGTGGCGCCGAGGAATTCTGTCGAACACGTTATAGTAGTTGAGCACAGGAGTCTTCCTGCGCTGTCTTGTTTGTTTATCCCCATTATTAAAAACATTGAAGGAGGACCCTATGGTTTTGGATCCCACCAAGCACGCGGACTGGGAAATTGCTGAAGAGGCTGAAAGCCGGATGAAAACGGTGTACGAGCTGGGAGAACAGCTTGGCCTGGAAAAAGAAGAGCTACTCCCCCATGGCCACTACCTGGCCAAACTTGATTACCGAAAAATCCTGAACCGGTTACAAGACAAGCCGGACGGAAAATATGTGGATGTAACTGCTATTTCTCCGACTCCGCTTGGCGAAGGGAAGTCAACCTGCGCCATGGGATTGGTCCAGGGCCTGGGCAAACGAGGCAAATCCGTTGTCGGCGCCATCCGCCAGCCTTCCGGTGGACCGACCATGAACATTAAGGGTTCGGCAGCTGGCGGCGGCCTTGCCCAGTGTATTCCACTGACCCCGTTTTCTCTCGGCATGACCGGCGACATCAACGCAATCATGAATGCCCATAATCTGGGCATGGTCGCTCTCACCTCCCGTATGCAGCACGAGTGTAACTATACCGATGAACAGCTGGCCATGCGTAACCTGAAACGACTGGACATTCACCCCAAGAAGGTGGAGTTCAACTGGATCATGGATTACTGCGCCCAGGCACTGCGCAATATCACCATCGGCCAGGGCGGCAAGATGGACGGTATGACCATGCAGTCAAGCTTTGCCATCGCCGTTAGCTCAGAGATTATGGCCATTCTCTCCATCGCCAAAGACCTTAAAGACATGCGCGAACGTATCGGTCGAATCGTCGTTGCCTACGACAAGCAGGATCGCCCGATCACCACCGCTGACCTGGAAGTGGACGGTGCCATGACCGCGTGGATGGTCGATGCCATCAACCCGAACCTGATGCAGACCCTGGAAGGTCAGCCAGTTGTAGTTCATGCCGGCCCGTTTGCCAACATCGCCATTGGCCAGTCATCGGTTATTGCCGACCGAGTTGCCCTTAAACTTGCCGACTACAACGTTACCGAGTCCGGTTTTGGTGCTGACATCGGCTTTGAAAAGTTCTGGAACCTCAAATGCCGTTACTCCGGCCTCAAACCCAACTGTGCTGTTGTTGTTGCCACCATTCGGGCCCTCAAATGTCACGGCGGTGCACCGATTCCGGTACCGGGCAAACCAATGCCCGCCGAATACAGCGGTGAGAACGTGGGTTGGGTTGAAGATGGCTGCAAGAACCTCATTCATCACATCGAAACCGTCAAGAAAGCCGGCATCAATCCTGTTGTCTGCATCAACGCCTTCTATACCGATACCGACAACGAAATTGCTGCCGTTCGTCGCCTGTCTGAGGCCGCTGGCGCCAGGGTTGCCCTGTCACGACACTGGGAGCACGGCGGTGACGGTGCCCTTGAATTTGCCGATGCGGTTGCCGACGCCTGTGAGGAACCCAATGATTTCAAGTTCCTTTATGACCTCGAGACCCCGCTCTCAGAGCGCATTGAACTGATCGTCAAGGAAGTTTACGGCGGTGACGGTGTCAGCTACTCACCCGAAGCAGCTGCCAAGCTCAAGCGTATTGAAGCCGATCCAGAGATGAAGGAAATGACCACCTGTATGGTCAAAACCCACCTTTCCCTCTCCCATGATCCAAAACTGAAGGGAACACCCAAGGGATGGACACTGCCGATTCGCGACATCCTGACCTACAAGGGTGCCGGCTTTGTTGTTCCCGTTGCAGGGGCCATCAGCCTGATGCCTGGTACGGCCTCCGATCCGGCCTACCGCCGTATTGATGTTGACACCGATACCGGGAAGGTAAAAGGCGTTTTCTAAACCATTACCAAATACTTTCTTTACAAAACCGGGTCAAAAGTGCATTGCACTTTTGACCCGGTTTCTTTTTTGTAGTATTATCGATCATAGGGCCGTATCCTCCATCATAATTAAAGTACAGGGAACCATCCGCACTTTTCATGGCAAAAAAAACACCTAATAAGCCAGCCGCCCAGAAAGCCTCTATGAAACGGACGGTAAAAGACCAGTCCGGTGCAGGCAAATTTAAAATCGGCGAACTCCTGCAAAAAGCAGGCTACATTACGGCAAATCAGTTTGAAGAGGCCAAAGCGATCCATAAAAAGACCGGGGAGCGCCTTGGAAGAATCCTCTTGGAAAACGGCACGTTGGAAAGAGACACCATCCCAAACTTTCTCAGCCGCATGCACAACTACACCCTGGTCACCATCGACGACGAACCCCCCAGTCAGGAAGCACTGGACTTGCTTCCCTATGAAACCGTTAAGCAATACCTCGCTTTACCCCTGCGCAAAGCCGGCAACACCTTGCAGATCACCATGGCCGAGCCCACCGATCATATCGAGGTCGAGGCGCTGCAGGATATTGCCAATATGGGCCTGAACGTCTGCGTTTCAACGGCCCGGGACATTATCGATTCGTATAAAAAATATTATAAAATCGATGAAGAGGAGTATAAAAGCTATTTTAGCTTCCATCAGGAAGAAGTCGAAGAAGAGGAAATTACTCAGGTCGAGGACTTCGGCGCTCTGGTTTCCGATGCCGCCGATGATTTTGAAATCGAAAGCGGAATGCAGGACGAGAGTGCATTCGACCAATTTTCCGCCTCTGACGCTCCCATTATCAAACTGGTGAACGGCATCCTGGTCAAGGCCGTGCAGGATGGGGTCAGTGATATCCATATTGAGCCCTTCGAAAAAACCATGCAGGTGCGGTACCGTAAAGATGGGGCGCTGTTTAAGTCCATGAACCTGCCCTTGACCATTAAGAACGCCTTGGTCGCCCGTATGAAAATTCTGGCGGATCTGAATATTACTGAACGAAGGGTTCCCCAGGACGGCCGTATTAAAATGCGACTGGGACGGAACAAGGCTGTTGATTTTCGCGTCTCCACCCTACCCCTGCTTTTTGGCGAGGGTATTGTTCTTCGTATTCTAGATAAAAGCTCGCTCAATGTTGACCTTACTAAACTCGGTTGTGAGGTGGATACCTTTGAGGCGCTCAAACGGTGTCTCCATAAACCACAGGGCATGTTACTTGTTACAGGCCCCACGGGTTCAGGAAAGACGGTTACCCTCTATTCGGCCTTGAACTCGCTTAACAGTGAGGACATCAAAATCCTGACCGCTGAAGATCCGGTGGAATTCAACTTCAAGGGCATCAATCAGGTAAACGTCAACACCGAAGTCGGTATGACTTTTGCCGCAGCCCTGAAGGCCTTTCTTCGCCAGGATCCGGACATCATCATGGTCGGTGAGATTCGTGACATCGATACCGCCGGCATTGCCATGAAGGCCGCTATGACAGGCCATCTGGTATTTTCCACCCTGCATACCAATGATTCTCCGGCCACTGTCGGCCGTATGGTCGATATCGGCATCCCACCCTATTTACTTGCTTCTTCGCTGTCCATGGTTCTATCACAGCGTCTTGGTCGCCGACTCTGCACAAACTGTCGTGAACCAGCAACCTATGACAAAAACAAGTTGTTGAGTTGTGGATTCAAAGAAGAAGAACTTGACGACCTCAACCTGTACAAGGCAAAAGGCTGTAACGATTGCAATGGCCTGGGCTACAAGGGTCGGGTCGGCTTCTTTGAGCTCATGGAAGTGACCGACGAGGTCGCCAAAGCCATTCAAGCTGAGGTTTCGGAGGAACAACTGCGCAAGGTCGCCGTGCAGGAGGGAATGTATACCCTGCGCCAAGCCGCGCTGCAGAAGGCCCGCGAAGGCGTCACCAGTCTTGAAGAAGTCCTCCGCCGCACGGTGGTCCATGAAGACAGCCTACCCGCCTATCTTGTCAACCCGGACGTGGAAGAGTATCAGGAAGGCAAGGTGGCCGTGCTTCGAGGCGGGAAAAAAATCGCCGAAATCACCGAACCCGGCGAGTATTTTGGCGAGATGGCAGCCATTCTCGATGAGTCCCGTTCCGCATCTATTCTTTCCTCCGGTCGCTGTACTGTCAAACGCTACCCAGGCGATAAACTAAGTGAGTTGATCGAAAAATATCCCGAAGTCTCGAGGCATCTCTTCAAAACCCTAACCGTACGCCTGCAGAAAACAGATCGGATAGTGGTCCAACTTGCCAGCGGCGGCAGAAGCAAACCCCAGGTTGTTCGTCGGGCATGAGAACGCAAAAAATTTCCGTCTACATCATTGCCTACAACGAGGCTGAGAAAATCCGTTCCGCCATCAACTCAGTACTGTGGGCCGATGAAATCATCCTCGCCGACTCCTACAGCCAGGACGATACCGCAGCCATTGCCGAGGAATTAGGCGCCAAGGTTGTCCAGGTCGACTTCAAAGGGTTTGGCGATCTGCGAAACCGAGCCATGGCCGCCTGCAGCCACGAATGGATCTTTTCCCTGGATGCCGATGAACGCTGCACTCCCGAGGCCAGAGATGAAATCGAGGCAACCGTTGAACTTACGGACGCTGTGGATGCCTACTATATTCCCCGTCGAAATTTTTTTATGGGCCGCTGGATCAAGCATTCCGGTTTCTATCCGGATTACCGGCAACCGCAGCTCTTTAAGAAGGGCACGCTGGATTTTAAAAACGACGACCCGGTACATGAAGAGTACAAGATCATCTCCGACAAACCTGTCGGCTACCTGCAAAAGCCCATCTGGCAATTTCCCTATAAAAATCTTGAAGAAGTAGCACACAAGGCCAACAAGTATTCCTCACTGGGCGCAAAAAAACTCCAGCAACGGGGCCGCAAAGCCACTATGCTTACTGCACTGTTGCGAGGTTGTTGGTCGTTTTTTCATATGTACATCTTAAAGAAAGGTATTCTTGATGGTTGGCCGGGGGTGGTCATTGCCGTCGGCAACTTTGAAGGGACCTTCTATAAATACGCAAAGCTGGTTGAACTGCAGAATAACTGGCAGCCGCCCGATTCGCCGCCGTTACAGAGGGGTTAGCCGCGTACGGACAAGGTTCAGTTCAATTCAGAGCCAGCACACTCAATAAATCCCATGATCTTATAGGGTCCTTTAGATCCTGAACCTGGAATAACAGTTCTCTTCGTGAACTGCTCCGCCCTTTATCCATTGTTGCACCAAATACCCGCCTCCTTTCTTCCGAGTCACCTGGCAACGCTTTTGCCGTACAGGGCATTGCTAACAGGAAATCACAAGACATCTATGGTATAATAACAGGCTTCTTTTTGTCATAGAGTATCAAAAAGATAACCAAGGTGATAAAAAGGAAAACATGCACCGTAAGCAGGAAGCCTGTTGTAATAAGATTAAAGGAAAGCTCTCTGTCCTGCATGGTTAGATCCGCCTGCCTGATGCGATTTTCAAGATGGTTATTCAAGTCCTCTTTGTTCGGGGAATACAGGGTATAGCCTTCCTGCTCGTTCTTATACGGTAATGCTATTGCGTGTCGCTGGTAAATAATCCGGGCGATGACCTTTCTTTTTTCAACACTGGCCTCTGTTACCAGTAACTCGGCCAATTTCGGGTTCATACCCGCCTGTAATTGGGTGGAGAGTGTGCTCTTAACAGCGTAGTTTGTCTTTAATGCAAAGACAAAAAACGAGATATTAAAGAGGAAAATCGCTAAAAAAAATATTGAAAAATATTTTTTCTTCCCGTTTGCGACCATCCAGAAGCTGGCCGGGAGCAGGATGGACAGTAAGAGAATGAGCGGGTACTGAAAATATTCCTGCCTAAACACACTGGGCAGGAACTGGTAACCGACAAGTGTGGTAATCCAGAGTATTGTGGTAACAAATGGTAAGCTCTTCATGCTGTTTGCACCCCATCCTTTTTAAATACTGAGGAAACTCGTGGAGGCTTATGTTATATAGCCCAAAGCTCTCTGATGGAAGCAGAAGTGAATTCTTCCTTAGCCGACAGTGTATAGTCGAATCCAGGAGCGGTCATCAAATCAACCAAAGATGAAAACTATAAGGAATCATCGGTTTTCAACCAACGAAAGGTGCTGTTGAAGACCATTTTCACACCAGTTGAGCTTCTGCCTGCAAGTTTCTTTAAGGATTTGATCATTTTCCGGCAAATGCCTGCGGTCACTGATAGGATGGTAGAGGTGATACGCCAAGGCATTAAACTTTACGTTCTGTCGTCTTATGCCAATATTCATCAAACGGACGGTAAATTCTGAATCCTCTCTGCCCCAGCCGACAAAATCTTCGTTAAAGCCGTTAACCCGAACAGCATCCTCACGCCAAAAGGCAAAGTTACAGGTCTTGACGCCACTCAATCGCCTACTTTTTAGAGAAAATATCTTCGCTAATATTTCCGAACGGATACAATTTTTCCTATTTCCCACCCCTTGACTGCAAAAGCTGGCATCAAGTTGCCCAGATCGGACAACTCGCCTAGACAAGTTTTCATCCAACAGGACTCTGGTTCCCTGAACAAAAAAGCCGGGATGAGCAAATTGATGGTGATCATGGACAAAATATTTTTCCAGTAGAATATCGCCGTCAATAAGGATAATATAGTCGCCCTGTGCCCTGGCAATAGCCTTGTTTCTACTCCTCGCCAGCCGAAACCCCTTATTCCGCTGCCATGAATGAATGATTGGAATTGAAGATTTTTCCGCCATCGCCTTGATCAATCGACCTGTGTCTTCTGTCGAGCCGTCATCGGCAACGATAACCTCGCAGGGTAACACTTCTTGCCGGAGGATACTCTCCAGTGATAACTGCAGAGCTTCTTTCCAATTATAAGTGGTAATAATCAGGCTGATCCGCATGGAGAGACTTCAGGTTCTGGGTTCAAAGTTATGGGATCCGGGATTTTTGTTATCCCCTAGTAACGATAAAAGGCCTTTCATGACCTGTTCGACTGAAATCCCTTTCATACAGCTCCCGTGATCACAATGCCGTTTACGACAGCCCAGGCAAGCCAATGCTTCATGGCGAAGAATGACATGTTCTACACCGTAGGGGCCGACCCGTTCCGGATGTGTGGGTCCAAAAAGAGCCGCCACCGGGGTGCCGGTCATGGCTGCCATATGCATGGGGCCTGAATCAAGACCGACATAAGCCGCACTTCTATGCAGCAGGGCAACGGCTTCAGTCAACCCTAACTTTCCTGCCGCTACAATTGCCTGAGAGTGCATCTGCTTGCTGATCCGGTCGATGAACTCCCTGTCCTGGCCACTCCCGGCAAAAATCACTGAAACACCTTCGGCATGCAACCGGTCGGCCAAGGCTGCCCAAGACTCTATTGACCAGAACTTGGTCTGCCAGCGTGCACAGGGGTTCGCATACACAATGACATCCTGATCGGCTATACCCTGCTGCTGAAGAAATGAATTGACCGTTACTGCATCCTCGTCATCACAACACATGTAAAAATCTTTTGCATCCACCTCACAGCCAAGATAATCACAGAAAAGAAGGTTTTTGGCAACAGCATGCTCCACGTGTATCGGGACTTCAACCAGTTGGCGTTGAAAGAAGGCGTTCAATTCTCTGGCATCATTGAAACCTATCCGCAGCCCTCCCGGATTCGTCCGCCCCAGCAAACCACTGCGAAAGGAAGCATGCAGGTCAAGTATCAAGTCATATGGGACCTGCTTCAACTGACGGCGCAATACGTTAAGCGTGGCTATTGTTGCTACAAAAGCATGCAGATATGAAAATTTTCCAGCCGTTGGGTCGCTGGTTGAAGGTATGTGTACGGGATAGACAGCCTCAACAGCCGGGTCCTTTTCCAGAAGAGGCGCAAAGGCTTGCTGCACAATCCAACCGATTGAACAGTCGGGACAACAACGCTTCAAAGCATGCACCACCGGCAGGGTATGGACAATATCTCCCAGGGAACTGGGTTTGATAATAAGCAGGCGTTTGTTCTCTAGGTTCATGAGTTGGTCAATAAAAACATCAAATTTTTGAAACCGTTACAGCAAGTCTGCAAACATATTATTCAAGGTTGTTCCCAAAGCCGGTAAAGAGATGGATTCTCGACCCTCTTTAATATTCTGTACTTGTGCCCTGTAACGCTGCTGCTGATTATCATCAGCTAACATTTTAATGGTCCTGAAAACTTCTTCAATTGTAGGACAGAGAAAACCAATATCGCCAAATCTATCAAAATAGGCCCTAAAAAAGGGATTTTCCAAGGCAATTATCGGTTTGGCAAAGGCAACGGCATCCATAAACGCACCACTTGCGGTTAACGTGTACGCGGTTGCATCATAGAGGTACAGTGCATAATCAATGGACCTGATATGCTTTTCGTATGCAAGACGTTCTAGTGGAGCATCCGGCGAGGGGACATGCACGCACTCCGGAATCTCTTTTATTTTCTTGTCAACTAAGGGACCGATAACCGTAAAATCAACTAGCCCTGATCGAGCTTCATCAACAAATTTCCGAGCTAAATCAAATAAAAGGTGCGTGCCTTTACTTCGTCCTCCAATCCCGACGGCACCGATATGTACCTTTGTATTTCTTTCGGGTGGGCCAGGGGAATGAAAGAACACAGGATGGTCCAAGGTAAGAATATGATCGGTAAGCGTCGGCAACAACTGTACTGCCAAAGAGCGAATGGATTCACCATAAACGATAAAAAGGATATTTTCATGTATTGGTTGCCGCAATAATCCTGGAAACCAGAACGGCTTCTTCCATGGTTTTCTTGGTGCAGGCTCCCGGAGAGACTGCAGCATTCCATGCAGAAAATTAATAAACCGTATGTTATTGCCCTTTTCCACACTCTTTTTTTGTAGATAGTACCCTGTATCGGTTAAAGAGGTAAAAACAATGGCCTGACAGCCCAGGCTCTCCACAAATGTAACGACCTGGGAAAAATGTCTTCGTTCAGGAAAAATACGTTTGATGTGTCCAAGGTTACGCCTTGGGGGGAGGACGGTAACGGAGCGATAGGTCACCCCTGCCCTTTTACATAAATCAAAAACACATTGTCCATGTGTTGCCTCCGAGATGAAAACAAGTTCTCTCTCTGGAAAGGCATGTTGAAACACCCCTAACAGGGCGGCATTGACCGGGGCATGCTCAAATCCGAAGCATTGAGGTTCACAAAGTACTATTGGATACTTGCCATCCATATCAACCATGCTGACGATACAGCTCCAAATACTCCGCAGCTACCTTGTTCCATGTATTTTTCATGGCAAAAGTATACGCCTTATTGATCTTTTCAGAAATATCGGCAGATAATATTTCATCTATCGCCCGGTAAATAGAATCAACATCCCGGCAAACCCATAACATCTCAGTCGCCCCCGGCAGCAGCAGCAAATAATCTTTTTTCAATGCATTATCATAAGTGGTGACGACAGGTGTGCAGGTTGAAAATGCTTCCAGAATCCCGAGGAAACCGGAAGTAAAAACAAAAACGGCTTCCTTCATCATCCGCTCCGGGTCCTGGACGAATCCACGGAACTGAACATTTTGAATACCATGTTTTTCTATTAAATCCAGCAGGTCTTGCTGAAGCGAACCTTCCCCGCAGACGATCAGCTCAAGTGTGGGATACGTCTGATTCACAATCTGCCAGCTCCTTATATATTCACGAATCCCTGTATCCTTTTCCAGCCGACCCATAAAAAGAGCATGCTGTCTTGTCCTTTGCTGCACAGGTTCAGGGTGACATCCACCGTAAATTACCCGCGTTGCCGTTGTTCCGTACCACTTCTCGATAAAATGGCCGATACAAATATTACCATCAGCCAGGTATTCACATATTTTCCGTTTGTAGACTGTTTTCCGTTGCGGAGGAACATGCCCTTCCCAGCCATGAAAGGTAATAAATATTTTTTTACCCATACAGCGCAAGATGAAATGTACCCAAAACCCCCACAACCACATTGTTGAAAAATCATGAAAATGGATTACGTCGGCAGCCGAAAATATTCGTATGTTCTTAATGAATTGCCACTTAAAGCTGAGCTTCCTGAAAACAAAATAGTTCTTTTTAATGAACCGAAAGATTTCAACCTTGCTCTCAATCTCATATGGGCGCTCAGCCGGCCTTCTCTTTTCTACAAAAACCGTAACAGTACATCCTTGCTGTATAAGATGCATTGCAACGTTTCTTGCATGCCGTTCAACGCCTCCGACATGAGGATAATAATCCGGCACTAAAAATATGACATTCATAGAGTGCACAATACACCATGGTATAGAAATAGAGGACTACGGGTTTCAAGGATTTTTTAATATCAGGAGGCAACAACAACCAAATTACAGGGCTTTGTCATTTCCCTCCCTAACATCTTCTTCATCTTTTTTTTAAGCGTTACAACTTTGCGTTTTTTGGGGAAAATTTCTATGCTTTTTTCAATGGTGAATCCAGATAACATTAATTCAGCGGCTATCAGTTCCGGGGTATACGAACGAACATGCCCATTGGGATTGCCGAGTTTTCCACAAGACCAACAGGGGCATGTATTGGTAAACAACTCTTCATGCAGAGGAACACTGACAATGAGTTTTCCCGTATCCCTTAGTTTTGGCTTTAGGGTCGGTAGAAAATTGAGCGTTTCATTTGTTGGAATGTGCTCAAGGACCTCAAGGAGTAAAAAAGCATCAAAATGGTTATTTTCAACCTCAGCAATGGATTTCATGAAAAATTGTGCTTCAGGATAGTTTGCCTTCAGTTTACGGATAAATTTTTCAGAAAAATCTATGCCGGTATACGCCCACCCTTTATTTTCAGCCATTGCCCGGCCAAGGACATAACCATAACCACATCCATAATCGAGCACCTTGGCCTGCTGTGGAACCTGATCGATAACAGCCTGTATCCGTTTGCCTGTTGTCTTGTCTATGGATTCAAAATCTCGAAAAGAGTAAAAATCCCACTTCAACGGGCTGTTCATACCGGGGAGATGCGGCATCTCGTCACCATATAACCCTCTCAACTGTTCTAACTGCCCTAACCTGGCTAGGTCTTTTCTCTGCTCTTCTCTTTCCAGGCATTCCTTGAAATACTTGAAGAGCCTTTCAGGCGTCTCCGATTTCTTCCCCGCATCTTCCATTGTCTTTTTCCATCCACGTCATTGATGTATCGGCAATCGATCCAGTTCGAATGCGATCATTTCCGTTCCGTTTGATCGTTAATTTCTTTTTCTATCGGCCAGACGAACCATTTCCTCTACTGCCTCCTTGACCGTCCAGATGCGCTTTGCCTTTCTGAAGAATAAATCCGTATTACAGTGTGCATCTATTACCTGTCGGATGGCTGCAGCCACTGCCTGAACATCATCTGCAGGAACAACATAGTGGTCATTTTCCGTAAGGATTGCTTCCAATTCTTCATTATGATGTACCAAGCCAATAATCGGCCGCCCTGAGAGAACGTATTCGTAGACTTTGGAGGGAATGGTTTCGCAGGAAAAGAAAATAATATTCTGGATCAACAGCAGACAGTCGGTCTGTTGCATTGACCTCAACGCTTCTTTCCTGCTCACGGCTCCATGACAAACGACCAGCTCTTGCAGATGTAACCGTTTCATTTCCCGATCGGATGCACCGTCAAAGGAACCATACAGGTCGACCTGTACTTTATCGTACAAGGTTGCATCATCAGCCAGCACCTCTTGTAGGGCTTGCAGGAAAATGACCAGGTTGCGGGTACCGGCAAGCGAACCGAAATGGGCAAACCGACAACGAGGTCCTTTTTCATACAGACCGCCTGTAAACAACGATGGAATAGAGCCGGGATAAATATATGCCCCCTGGCAATTTCCCTCTGCTCGTTGAGCGGTATGCGCCATGGCGGAACGGACAAGAAAGACAAAGGTGTCTGCCCGCTTACAGATCATTTTTTCCAGAAGTTTATACACCCGCAAGACCATTGCACTGCGCTGCCAGTCATGGTCATGAACCAGCGGATCCTGGGTTTCTGCCAGCCACCTGATCCCTGTCCATTTCTTAATCATCATGGCTGCAACATGGGCCGAGGCAGAACCGCCGGTTGAATACACGACCTCGGGCCGCAACTGCTTACACAGAAAGTAGCCCCGCACCGAAGCCAGGAATCCCCAGGACCACTCACTTTCCAGGTTGATAATGATCTTCTCAACCAGATATAACGGCAAGATGGGAAGCAGGAGAACAGTTTCCACCAGCTTGAACTGCCATCGTTTATGTAAATGTTTACGCAGATAATGACGGAGTTCAAAACGAATGCCTGAAGGAGCGATGCTATATGTTCTGAAATGAATCCAGGAATCAGCCTGTTCCCCCACCGGGCCGGTGAGGAGAACAGGCTCAATCCCCTGCTTGCGAAAAAACGGCAACCGATCATCAATATGCTGTGAACAGGCGGAGCCCTCAACATTGGCACGATAGGATAGGATCAGCCAACATTTTTCCCTGCCGCTTTTCAGCGCTTGCATACGAGGGTCAGGCGGATGCCTGTAGAAAACCGCGGCAAAAAGGGCAAAGAAAAAACCGGTCTCATAGACTATGAGATAGGACTCCGTGAGCATGATCATCAAGAAGAACAGAGGAAAGGCGAAACGTATCCGCTGCCAATCATCTTTGCCTTGCATCGCCTCCATGAACTGGACAAAAAAGATGGCCAGTAAACTGATAAGCCCCAAAATTCCAAATTGACTCAAAACAAAAACATACTGGTTATGCGGGTTATCTGTGACAACCATTGCCGGAGAATATTGAGTATTCACCTCCGCATAAGCGTCCTTAAAATCGCCTGTTCCCACTCCCAGGACCGGATGACTTTTGATTATCTGCCAGGAATTCTTCCAAAACAGGAGCCTGAGGCCAACGGAAGTATTCGGATTTTCCTGGAACTGCGTAATCTCTTGAGCTGCGGTGTCTACTCGATTTTGAAATGTAGGACTCAGCTGATATCCGGCAGCAAAGACAACGGGCAGAGCAAGCAGAGCAAAAATGGCACCCTTCAGTATATTTTTGCTGAAAACCTGAAAAAACAACAGGCCCAGGAGTAAGAAAAAAGAGATCTGGCCGGTTCGCCCTTCGGTGATAAACATATTGCAGGCCATAAGTACCGCAAGGGCTGCCAACCCCGCACGAACCCAGCCACGACGTTTTCCCCAGATGCAGTCATGACAGACCAGGTAGAAACCGAAAGCCAGAAGGGGGTTATATATTACATGAAACAGCCTTTTGGTGGGATGTTCAGGGGTCACTCCGCCATAGTGAAACAGATCAAACCAGGCCAGGTAGGTCATCAACATGGCAATGGTAAGGCCGGTGAGGAAAAATACCACATAGCGTTGGCGATCCTCATAGGTTATCGAACTGATCAAAACCGGTAACAAGAGCAACTTCCATTGTTTTTCAATCATGCTCACCCCGGCCGGTATATTCTGGCTCCAAGACAAGACGAGGATATAGAGCCCAAGATAGAGCAATAGGGCAAGGCTGAGTGGATGAGTGAATATGGAATACAACTTGCGGGCATAGTCGCCTTCTATGAGCCAGGCAATATAAATCAATACTGCCAGTACCGAAACAGCCGAGGTTGATAACGGGAGACTGAAAGCAAGCAGCGCAGCAAACCAGCCGATACTTACCCCTGCGCTGTGCTGTATCTTATGAAAGACTGTCTTCCGGGCAGTTATAGTCATGTGATTAAGACGATCTTCCTTTAGAGGATCGTTCCCTCCCATTCTTGCCACTGACCGGCCATGGCAAGCTCAACTTCGCGGACAATGGCTTCGGATTGTATTGCATTGACATCAAGATCACTGCGCAGGGCACGGAATGTATCCAAAGGCGTATATCGAAATGCCGGATATTCCTGGGCAAAGAGACAGACTGTCGGTGTGGCCACGGCACTGGCAACATGAAGAAGACCGCCATCAGCACACAGTATCAATCTACATTTTCCGATCAGAGCGGCGGTTTCAGCAAGACTGCATGAATTGACACAATCAATGATATCCGCTTGCGGGAAGCGGGCCATGATAGTTTGCGCCGGTGCGTCACCATGTTCTGCTCCCAGCAGTACCAGTTGCTGTCCCGGTCGTTGCCGTAACAGCCCCTCAACAACCCTGTCCCAGGATTGGTATATACGGTATTCTTCCCGCCCCCCGAGGACAATCCCCAATGCGTCATCACCTAAACTCCGCCCCTCCGGCAACTTGGGCAAGACAGGACGGCTGTCAAACGCCAGACATGCGCGCCCGCCAAGGTCATCAATCTCCCGGTTAAGGAGATACTCCATCCGGCACCAGGAGCATAATGTCAGGTTGTAGTCATCCCGACAGTAATGAAATAAGTCATTCTGACTTACAAAAGGTATTTTCTTACACAACCTGTGCTTTGCCAGTATCGGTTTGGTATGCAGGGCGTCAAGAATCACGCAGTCATATGCATCAGCGTCAAAACGAATGCTTTCATCGGACAAGCTCAGCACCTTGCGAAAATGACCGCCCGAACCGAAAAGCCAGGTTGTTTTTTCACTGGCAAGAAGGTCAACGTTTTTGTCAGCCAACAATTGGACAGGAGAAAGCCGCATCAAGGAATCACCAATGTGATCCGACATATGAATCCAAAGAATATTTTCTGCATCCCGAGGCAGATGCGAACGGTAATGGCCGCTTTGCCGCAAAGCATATATTAACAGGACGCGCCTGATCGCCTCCAAAAACAACTGACGGTCAGGAAGCTGCTCATCTTCCTGTTGCAGCCAGGAGTCGGTAAACGAATACCTTCGTTCAAAAGGAAGACGGTTCCAGATCCCGCGAAAATTCTTAACAAACACGGCTTTTAATCAATATACTGCATTCGGTGCAACTGGCTAAATACTCCTTTTTGAGCCAGCAGGGCATCATGGGTACCCTCTTCCACCAGTCGCCCATCCTGCATGACAATAATTCGGTCGGCATTTTTAATGGTGGACAACCGATGGGCAATAACAATCGTTGTACGGTTTTTCATTAAATTCTCCAAAGCCTTCTGAACCTTGCGCTCTGATTCGGTGTCAAGGGCTGAGGTTGCCTCATCCAGCACCAACAGGGGCGCATCCTTGAGAATGGCCCGGGCAATGGAAATTCGCTGGCGTTGCCCGCCGGAAAGGCGCGCCCCGGATTCGCCGATAATCGTGTCAAAGCCTTTGGGCATCTCTTTAATAAAATCCAATGCAAAGGCGGCATCGGCCGCCTGGCGAATTGCTTCTTCACTACAGTTCCCGCTACCGTAACAGATATTATTACGGACAGTATCATTAAACAAAATAGTCTGCTGGGTAACCAATGCTATCTGGCTACGTAACGAGTGCAGGGTCACATCGCGGATGTCATGTCCATCAAGAAGCACCGCTCCTGAGTCAATATCATGAAACCGCGGCAGCAGGTTGGAAAGGGTGGTTTTTCCGCCACCGGATGGTCCGACAACAGCCAGGATTTCCCCCCTCTGAACCTTTAGGTTTATCCCGCGCAGAACCGGCTCGCCCTGGTCATACGAAAAAGTCACATCGTTAAACTCAATGCAATCATGAAACGAGGGCAGGTCCAGAGCTTCCGGCTTTTCCTCAATATCCGGTTGAATATCAAGAAGGTTGAAAATACGGGTTGCAGCGGCCATCCCGGACTGGATGGTGGAATTAATCTTACTTACGCCCTTGACCGGTTCATAGAGCATGATAAGGGCCGTCAAAAACGACATAAAGGCGCCCATGGTTGATGTACCCTTCAGCACCTGCGAGCCCCCGAACCAGATGATGAGGGCGATTCCGATGCCGCCGAGAAATTCAATCATGGGATGCGACAGACAACGATACCTGGTTTCCGTCATCAAGGTATTAAACAGGTGCTGAATCTGGCCGGCAAAACGTTTTTCTTCCTGTTTCTCCATACAGAAGGCCTTGACAATTCGGGCTCCACCGATGGTCTCATGCAGAATATTTGTCGCCTCACCAATACTGTTCTGATAGCGGGTGGATACCCGACGAAACTTCTTGCCAAAGATAACAATAGGTGCCGCTGCCATGGGGAGGAAGATCAAAGACATCAGGGCCAGCCTCCAGTCCATTATAAAAATCACCCCGAGCAAGCCGATCACTGAAACAAAATCCCGGAGAATACGGATCAACGCATGGGAGACAGCACCCTGTAGCAAGCTGACATCATTAATAATCCTGGAAATTATCTCCCCTGTTGGGGTGTGATGAAAAAAAGACAACGATAACCGGTTGAGATGCATGTAGATCTGGTTACGCAGGTCACGGATGACACACTGCCCAACCCACTCAAGCAGGTAGGAATAGATAAAATAGAAAACACCCTTGACCAGAAATATGGCCAGTAATGCCAGGGGCAGGATATTAAGCAGTACCTTGTCCTTATTAACAAAGATCTCATCCAGGAGTGGCTTGACCATATAGGCCTGGGCGGCATTGAAGCCGGCAACAATGATCATCCCCGCCATGGCAATAAAAAGTTTACTGCGATACGGCGTAAGTACCCCATAGAGTCTGATCACTATTTCTTTATTGGTCATTGACCCCGTGCCTGTTTTCATCTCTACACAAAAAAATTAATGATGGATTCGTAAAAAAGTCCAAAATACTATTTGCACCATACGGAAATACTACGAGATATAACAATTCCGTCGTCGGTGGCGAGGCTTTTTAGGACACCGACAATTATTGATGGACTCGTAAAAAGTCCAAAACGCCGTTTGCACTGGATGGAAATACAACGAGTTATAACCTTTCCGCCGTCGGTGGTGAGGCTTTTTGCGACACCGACAATTAATAAACGACCAATTAACGATGCGTACCAGCCAACCCCTGAACGTTGTCAAATGTACGCCATAGCTTCCCCGCAATGACGAATATACAATGTGCCCGGAATTTATACCAGAGAGCCGTGAAAGTTACCTGATAATACCGGCAACCGTTTTTTGCCATCAGCAAGAAGGGTACCTACCATTGCCGCCTCCGTCCGCATCGGTCCACCGGTAAGATCGAGCAGCAGATAATCAACGCCCATCGCCGCCGTTTCCTGCCGCCATTTGAGCAGGGAAAAAGGCAGCGTTGATCGGGCCAGGGTAAGGCCGTCTCTAAGCTCCAGGGTAAACTGCTCGTCTTTGGGACTGACAAAGTTCTGCCTATAATGAAAATGATCGCTGTCCAGTCGGGCCGTAAACAGAGGGGGGCGACCATAAACATAAAGCCCCAGTTTCATGCTCTGTTTTAGTTTCCCTCGTCCTCTCTGCCCCTTGAAATGCGCGGCCGCAGCTGCAAGATTATCGGCCTCGGTTTCAAGTGAAAAGAGTACGCCTTGATAGCGGAGCTGACTGAAAGCATGCAGTGTTGCTGAATTTAATATATTCAGACTGTAGTGACCGTATAATTCCAGCCTTTGCACCCGTTCTCCTGCATCCAGGGAGGTAAACAATCCATACTGACTGCAATGGCTCAATTCAAAGCGCATGTAGCCCGATGAGACAAGTTGCTGCACCTGTTTACCGTACCAGTCGAGATCAGCCTCATGTACAACCGTTGGTAAACGCCAGATGAGTCGAGAGTGATATTTTTTTACTTTTACGCCAAGCTGTCCAAGGAGGCGAATATTGTCGCGGGTAAACGGGACAACAACACGGGCAGCACGCACTGGTAACCGGTGGCGAAGATCAGCCACACTTGATACCGCCACCCACCAGGGGAGCTCCTGCCCCCTGCTTCGACCGCCTGCATGACGCTGGTTTGTTCTCCCGCGTTTTTTTCCGGGTCGTTTTTTATCAACACTGCCTGATTTCCAGGAAAGATGATCAAGAACGTCTTCCACCTTTCGCCTGTCGGGCAAGACCTTTTGGCCGGAGAGTTTCCGGCTTCGCTTCTGGCCGCTCCGTTCGCCAATAAGACGGGAGCCGACATCCACCTTAAACAGGCTCCCTATAAAATTACGCCCGCCCTGTCCTTTAAGATCAGCATTCCAGGAAAGCTGTACCTTCTGCCCCACCCTGCCGATTTTCTGTCTGCGCCCCTCTACCTGCAAAAAGCGAACGGTGAAACTTGTCCGTTCACCGGTTTTCTCATTATGCAGCCGCAACCGGTCACCTTCCCCTACCTTAGCCGCCAAGGTGAGTTGCACAGTCAACCGGTTTTTCCTGTCCCTGGTTCGCTCCTGACGAACGCCCTTAATTCGGCCAAGCAGCTGGCCGCTGTTTCCGGATTGTTCGGGGGTTACTGCCTCTTTCGGTTTTTCCGAGAGCAGAAAACCGGTGGACCGTTTTCGTGCCATGGCTTCATCAAGCAGTTTATGTGCCTCATAAAGAATACGCTCCTGTTTTTCTTCCGGCTCATCCAGGCTGTCCAGGGCCATACGATACGCTGCCACGGTGTTGGCAACATACCGCGCACTTTTCATCCGCCCTTCGATTTTGAGGCAACTGACGCCAGCATCGCGCAAGGCGGGAAGTACATCCACTCCACAAAGGTCATTCATGGAAAACAGATACTTTGAAGATGCTTTTTTACCTGTGGCCCGGTTCAATTTCCCTGGCGGCAACCAGGAATAATGACGACGGCAAGGCTGAACGCACTGACCGCGCAGACTTGATTTTCCGCCATGCAGGCTGGAAAACATACAAAGCCCGGAATAACTGAAACACATTGCACCATGGATAAAAACTTCAATCTCGGCTCCACTCCGGCGATGAATTGTCGCCATCTCCTCTATGGTCAACTCCCGAGCCAATACGACCCGCTCAAGACCTAAACCGGCCAGTTCCTTTGCTGCCAGTGAGTTGTGAACAGACATCAGCGTTGAACCATGTAGCGACAGATCAGGAAACCAGGATCGAGCAAGATAAGCTAGACCGAGGTCCTGGATTATCAATGCATCGGGACGCAGTTGCTCAAGGCAGGAAAGCGTTTCCAGGGCTTGAGGGATCTCCGATTCCTTCACCAGGCTGTTCATGGCTACGTACAACTTCACCCCTTGCCGATGCGCCTGTCGAATCATGGACCCAATCTCGGCCAAGGTAAAGTCCTTACTCAAAGCACGGGCATTAAATCCGGGCGCACCCACATAGACGGCATCGGCACCTTCACCAAGAGCTGCCTCAAAGGCAGGAAAGCTACCGGCCGGGGCGAGAAGTTCCATTGACGGTCTTCGGGTGCCGGGTATTGATGTCTCGCGAGCTTTCTTATCGGAGTTGCGGATTTCAGGTTTCAACACTGACACCATGCTCACCATAGACCCGGACCATGTTGTTAACCATGCTTTCCAGGCCGTATTTTTTAGCAATAGACTGTCGCTGTAGCCCTACCTGTGCCTCATCACGTGCAAGTGACTGGGAGAGTTCAAGAAGACCTGTCCTGGCCGCGCCCACATCATCATATGCAATGGCCCGATAATTCTCAACATATTCAAGGGGTTCCAAAAGAGATGGTGTCCGGCAGGTCAATAACGGGATCCCATAGAGTAACCCCTGGATAAAAGATTGGGAGATACCCTCGGTCTCATAGGATGAAAAAAAGATAATATCTATTGCCGAAAAATATCGTTCCGGATCTTCCCGGTGACCGGTGAGAATAAATCGATCCTCGACACCGGCCCGCGCAATGTCCTCTTCCAGGATCGAGCGACCATTGCCACCGCCGACAATCATAAACTTGAAGTTATCAGGCATGGTTGCCGCAGTGCGGACAATAAACTCATGTCCCTTATAGTGGCGAAGAAAAGACACATTACCCACCAATATATCTTGGCCGGAGATATTGTATCGGCTACGGATCTCCTCACGTTCCTGAATGGAAAACCGGAACCGCTTTTCATCAATACCGGTCGATTGGACAACAATTTTTTTCCGTGCCACGCCCTGATCAACCAGTTGATCACCAATGGCCACACTGCAGGCAAAAATAACATCGGGAAAAGCGTTATAACTAAATGATGATGAAATAGAGGCGAGGACATGCCTTGTCCTGACAACCAAGGGGACTCTGCACACCTTGGCTACACAACCCGCCATCCAGGAATCCTCTGAAGAATGGGTATTGATAACTGCAGGTTTAAGCTTCCTGATTAGACAAAATAGACTCCACCAGTCCGACAATGAAAATTTTGAAGAAAATTCGACAAAATATACGGGTATCCCTTCCTGTTTGCACCGCCGAGCCAACTCAGAATCTTCGGGAACGATCAGGCCGACTCTGAAACCCAATTTTTTCATCTCCCGTAATTCGGTGAGCGTTCGTATTTCCTGCCCACCCCAGGCGCGTGACCAGTCTGTGTGGACGATAAGCGGTGTTCTATTCATTCTGTGAGAAGTTCAAGGGGTTGGGGTTCCTCTGTTTCATGTTCGTTTTTTCAGTCAGCACAGGGATGAGCGGTTCTTGAACACGATTATTTTACTATTGTCGGTGTCGCAAAAAGACTCGCCACCGACGGCGGAAAAGTCATAAGTCACTGTATCTACCCACAGTGCAAGTGTCGCTTTAGACTTTTCACGAGTTCATCATTATTGTCGGTGTCTTAAAAAGACTCGCCACCGACGGCGGAAAGCTCATA
>CALZIH010000028.1 GCA_945787305.1 uncultured Desulfobulbaceae bacterium
CTCCCATTCCCGGAGAGCCACCTGGTTGACCAAGTTAAAAAGATTAACCTTGTTTTTCATCAGTAACAGATCTGATGTTCTATCCGCATTTGCCTGCGGGTGTGTACCACCTATCAGCAAAAACTGTGCATTGAGACGCTCAAACAGTGCCACCGCATACTCGAAAACATTCAACTCCGAGAGGGGGCGTGGAATTTGCACCAAATAGGGCCTGGCCGCAGTGGTTCTGAAAATATATAACCCCCAATAACGTTTGGGCATTGCATCATCTCGCTCTGCAAGAATAAGATAGGTGCTGTTTGTGCCCGTATGCCGGTACCGAATGACCTCGTAACCCATTATGCCCGCAGCCTGGCTGGTGTCACCAAGCAGAGCTCTATCCGCCTCTGACCAAGACGAACCGGCAGCTCGTTTTTTTGTTAGATGAATCAACGGCTTGATCACTTCCTCATCAAAGAAAAGCATTTCTTCCAGGCTGGGCGGAACATATAATCCTGAGCCTTTTCCGGCAATGCGGTTCTTGTCGGTGAGCAACCAATCCTGGAGATATCCGGCAATACTTTGTTCCTTCTGCATCAAGGTCAGCTCGGGTGTAAAGAACAAGGGTTTAAACAACAGTTTTCGGCAATCCTCCCGGGTGAGTGCCAGCTCAACAAAGCCACTGGACGAAATATCACGCAGCACATTGATCAGCGGCGTGGTCGCCCAGTGCACTGTAAAAGAACCGATGAATTGCCTCAGCCAGGAGAGGTCGGCGCCAAGCGGTAATTCGTTTTTTATCCACATGGTCGTCGGCAGCAGCTTTGAGCTCTCTCTATTTTGACTAAAAAGCAGCCCTGGTCGCCCAAGTATTCGCTGGCTGCTTTTTGTGTAACCTCGCAACTGCAGCGTGCCTTTTCGCCCGAATTCCCTATGAAAAACAGAAAGTGGCGTCCGGGAATTGTTAAGGACATCAGACGATCCGTTATCGTTACTGTGGAGTCCGGCACCGGCAACCGCGAGGGCTGATGCGGACATGCCGTAAAAAATATTGGCTCCGGCCTCCATCACCCCCCACTCATTTAAAGGGGCCGGCACCTCAACCAGCAACGGACTGGATGTCGTGAGATTAAGCACAAAGAACCCCCAACCTCGACGGGGCTCCTGCTCAACAAGACAGAGATAACGATTTTCAACGATATGGACACGGTAATGTACCTGCTGCAGGAGCAGTTTTGCCCGAGTAAGACGTTCAGGCGCACCGGTTTTACGGTATTGCGACAGGTCTCGAAAGGCTTCGGCAAGCGTTTCCAATTCACCGGGTCTTGGTGATATATAACCATTACGCCGTCTTCCTTGGTACACACGTACCTTTTCACTGCGAACAAGGTTAATAAATGAAGCCGCTGTTACAGCCGTCGTTGTTTTCGCCTCTGTCTCCATCACCGGCTGTTCTTTGAGTGATATAAGGTGGGTCGGCAAGAGCACCAGGCTGAAGCCGATAACACTTGCCCAGGCAACCGACACCAAAGAGGTTTGCAGACTCGCCCTGATCATGACAATCGGTATTTCCTTGTCATGCATTTTCATGGCGAGAAGGGTGGTCAACAGATAACCAAATCCATAAAAATCAGAGACCTGATAACCGGGGAAATAGGCAAGCCACAGGTGCCCCATCAACAGCTTCAGCAAAAAACCGATATTAAAAAACAGCAGCATCTTGCGGGCGCCCTCCATGGTGGTCCTCTGAAATAGAGGTAACCGCAGGACAAGATGGGCCAGGACGAGGATAAGCAAGGTCTCGCCAAAGGTGATCAACAGTTTAGAAGGACGATACCACTGCAGGGCGATAAGACTCGGTATGAGAATTCCACTGAATTCCCAACCATAATAACGATTCATGCGTGAAGCGAGTGCAGCCGTGCAGAGCAAGATGATATAGGCTTTGGGGCTTGCCAGCATGGAGGTTGCGAGATCATCGTACATATAGGCCAGGTTACCGACACTGAAATTCGTGAAAGCCATCAAGCCATAGCGGACAATCAGATAGGTGATCCCTACCGTCACCAAGACCGGTACAAGCCCTTTACGCAAGCCGGGCTTCCAGAACATATTGGCAATCAGGGCGACGACAATCAAGCCGTAACTTTGCAGGTTATTTCGATAATCAAAATGTATGGCCAGCACCTGATTAAGGTACTCGCCAAACACCGGCAGCAGAACCGCATCGAAAAGTAAGCGGACAAGCACACTGACCACAAGCAGGGCAAAAAATCGGTCACGACCGAAGAAATCCGTCCAGTGCCCTTTGCTTGCAAGATAGGTGGAATAAAACCAGACACAACCGTAGGTGACAACAGCCTCAAAGCCGGTAACTGCCGCTGCCCAAGGTTTAACCAGAAGCAGTGGAACAAAATAGCCGGGAACGACAAGCCCGCTCAGAACCCACCCCAGGCGGAGATTAAAAAAGCAGATGACCCAGACACCCACCCAGACTGTAGTGACGACAGACATGGCCAAACCATGGGCAGGAAAAAGCGGCAGGATAAAATCAGTCATAGCAGGTACGGTCGGTCAACTCAAGCAAAGGGTGTCAATGTGAGCCTAAAAGAGTGACCCTGACCAAAAACGCTCGAACCACTGAGAGCGGCTTGCCAACGCTTTAACTCCGGTAGCGTACGATGAATCATTTGAAATTCGATTCGGTCTTTCAGGCCGGGTGAAGACAAAAACCGTTGAAACGTTTCGTCAGGCATGCCGACACCTGCATTAGAAAGTGAACAGAGAACCTCCTCTTGGTCCAATTCTACAGCAATTGTCACCGTCGAGCCATCAAGGGCATCGGCAATGAGCAGGGAAATAATGGCCTGGATCAAATCCATAAGCTCCTCGGCCACAGCCAGTGTCCGAGGCACTGCGTCCGGAGCTTGGAGCGAAAACTGAATCTTACGCAACTCGGCATCAGGCTGAACGATCTTTATTATTTTTTTTATGGTCTCAACGACATCAACGGGATAGGCCCCCGCACCTCCATTAAGGAGTTCTCGATGCATGCGTTCTTCCAACGATCGTATGGAATGTAATATAGTATCGTATTCCTGCCATACACGCCGGCAATGCTCCTCTTCACGTTGCTCCTGAGGGCCTGAGAGTGCCGCCTCCATATTTCCGGCAAAGGATTCAAGTTCTCCCTGTACATGCTTCAAGCTGGACAGCCATACGTTTTCTTGATCCCTGCCCAAGCCAACTGCATGCTCCATGTCTATTATTTCAAAGAGAAACCCATTCATTTCTATTGGTTGAGAGCCAGAGCCTCCCGAATTCTCATCAACGGCAAGCAAAGGTCGGACCTTCAAAATCAGGTCTTGTTTGTTATCTCCCACATTAGAAATGGAAAGTTGTTTGGTTTCGTAGTTGACTATGACTCGACCTAAAAGTTGCCGTATTTTTTCAGGATTTTCACCGGTAAGGTGAACTGCAAAATCCAAGGCACTCATGTTATAGGCATTTATATTTAGCGTCTTTGACAGTTGCGTCATTTTCCGATTTGATTGAACGACCATACCAAATGGATTATATAAAATCGTTCCTGTTTCCAACGCATTGAACACAGACTCCAGTACGGAAAGACGGCGGACAAGAAAGGCGGTAATCCGGCTTATTTCCTGATACGGTTCATGATGTTTCTCCATGTTCAGAAGCTTGCGCAACGGGTTATTCTGCCATTGCCCCGCTACGATCCATTGCTTACGCCGATAGAGCAACTCTCCAATTTCGCGGGCAAGGCTGTTGACAAGATTCAACAATTCCGGTGTCTGTCTTTCGACCTCGGTATCAATACTGAAAGCCCAGAACCCCTGCACCTGTCCAAAAAAATTCAACGGCACCAGATACTGATGCTCGTTTTCGGGAAGCGATTTGAAGTAAGAATCAACGGGAATGGCCGTATTTTTCTCAATAGCGGTCTTGTATGGCGTTCGATGATAATCTCGACGCCGTTCCTGTATACTCTCCAGAGAAATATTCAGGGCAATGACTTCCCGGACCCGGTGATCTCCTTCCATTGCTTCCAAAAAGATAGTCCGCTCAATATTGAGCGTCTGCTTGATCATATTGACAACCAATGGCCAATACTCCTGGGAACGAAAAAAGCTCTTGGGCATAACCTTTTCCTGCTTCTTTAATGACTGATCAAGCAGAATCCGCAATGCAAGTCGGTTACGCAACAAGCCATCACGGGCGGAAATCAGCAGGAGAAACAGGGTATAAACCAGCAACACTTCACCCAGTGGAAACCAATATCTGGTAAACACGAGGAGCAGCCAACTTGCCAACGGAGCGATAACAAATAAAATCCCACCCCACACAAGATGGATGAATGATCCGTAGGTTTGATGGATGATCAAGGCAAGGCCGATCACAACAACGAGGCAGAGTAAAATCTCCCAGGAGCGTGGGAAACGAACTTCATTGTGGTTGAATACTGTTTGTAATGCAAGCCCATGATATTGCAGTGGCGTCATGGAAGAACTGTCAGGGGTTACCGGTGTGCTGTAGCCTGTATAGGGAAATGGTGGTTTAAAACCCACAAGAACCGTTTTATCCTTGATCAACTCCTGGATGATATCTTCTGAAAAGATTCTTGATAAACCGATGGTGGGCAAGGGCCTGTGCTGCCCAATGAAGTCGACCCGAAACGGGTTCGGCGGATCAACAGGCTGCTCGCTTCGAGCCCGGGCAGCAACCACGGTAACATGTGGCAACGACTGCCCGTCTATTGTCATAAATGGTCGGTAATCACGATACATACCATAGTTGACAGTAAGGGGAGGCAGGACACCGGTTCGTATATTTTCACTTGCAGCTTGAGGAGGAAGGGGTTCAAGCCACATTGTTGCCGTATCCTCCTCTGACCGCTGTATTACCTTGCGGCCGAAGAACACATAATCAAGACTGGATGCTGTTTGATAAAAATTGGCCGACACATTGCCTGGCAGAAAGAAAAAAACAACCTGCCGTGCACCCTTATGATCCAAGGTTTCAAGAAGACGCAACCAGGTTTCATCCCCCTGGGACTGACTGCTGTAATCCGCCTCTACGAGAAGAATGTCCTCAGAGTTTCCGTTCTGCTGCGGCGTAATGCGTGCGAATGAATCATAGATGAACGACGAGGCGCCGTTCAGAATACCGGTAACACTCAGGCCCCAGATAAACAGACAAAGAATGGCGCCAAGATAAAGACCAAACAGCTGAAAAAAAGGGAATATTTTACGCTGACCAAAAAATGATTTCACTCAGCTCTCCCTATCGGGAAGGGTAATGTATTTATCTCAGTATTATCTTCTGCACTATCCCGCAGAAGGGCTGTTCGTAACAATGTCCTGTGCATCTATAGATTGCTGATCCCCAATCTCCGTCTCACTCGGAGAAACCCTTTTGAGCGTTGCGTTGTAAAAAGCCTGAGATTTAAGAATAACAATGAAACACTCTGTAGCCCGCATCTCATGCATTAACAACAGTACAAGAGGCTGTATCGGGAAATTCCATCAGAATGCTTGTTGCCGACCCTCATCATCAGCTATACGTTAAAGATGCCACAAAAAAATCAAGAAATCAACAAGTTACTCTACATCCATCATAAACCAAAACACCAGCAGCCACAAAAAAGCATAACGCCTTGGAATTAAATGAATTACCTCAAAACTCCACCGTAAGTCAGGTGATCTTTCAGAGTCGAGACAAGCGGTAACTACGCAGGAACAATTGCAGAAAGAGGGAACATCGAATGTATGGCGGGAAAACTGTTGCGGCCATATCCCCTATTATGGGTAAGGTGCGTTGTTTTCAGATAACTGTCAGAATAACAATTCAGCAGGTTGAATACCCAAGGCCGATGGGTGGCAGCTCTCAAGGATAGGCCTTTTGAAACCACCCTTTTCTGCATTCCAATTGCCAAGACTTCTGGTATAAAGTTTAGTATAACTTCCATCCTGGTTATCCTGCAGCATCAGCACCCAAAGCTCAGAAGAGTGCCCATTGTCCTCAGGTGGCTGGCTGACAATACCCATCTCGCCGTTGTCAAATTTCAACACGGTACCGATAGGGTAAATGCCCAGCATGTTGATGAATACCTTTAACAAAATCGGGTCAAAGTCCTTGCCCGCCCCTTTGAGCATGAGCCCTAGCGCCTGATCAGGACTTAAAAAACGGGTATGGTAAATCCGCTGTGAGGTGATAGCGTCATATACATCGGCGATGGCAAGGATGCGCCCCAGTATACTCAAGGGCTTTTTCCTCGGAGTTCTCGGATAGCCGGTCAGATCGTACTTCAGATGATGCTCAAAAGGAGGTAGAATAATGCCTGACTTTTTGTCATAGGATGCCCGCAGACGGATAATCCTCCGCACACTGTTCAGTGGATGCTTCTGCATAGTGGCGAATTCAGCATCAGCTAACTTTCCAGGTTTATTTAAAATATCAACGGGCACATCTATTTTACCCAAGTCATGAAAAAGTCCGCTTAACCCCAGCTTGCCAAGGGTAACACGGGGCAGACCAATCCTGTTACCTAAACAAACGGCCAGGATGGAAACATTGACGGAGTGGGTAAAGGTATAATCATCATAATCTCGAATGGTACTGAGCCCCAACAGAACATTGTCATCATCCATGATCAAATCGACTATATTCTGGGTTATATGCACGGCTTTACCGATTCCGGCATTTTTGGCACCGGAAAGTTTGGAGGAAAGATCCTGCAGAGAATGCATGGCATAGCCGTAGGTCCGCATGGCCTTTTTTTTCTGTTGCTGTTTTTTGTCCTGGACTCCTGATGGCGATTGTCCGGGCTTTGCCTGTTTCTGAGGAGAGTGTCTCTGCCGAACCGAGGTGTTGTCAACAGCCGCTCCTTCTTGACGCCTTTCTCTGTTTCCGCTTGCTGCAGAATGCCCGCTAACCGGAGGCTGCTTCACCGGGCCATCGGGTACTCCATTATTCGTCGGCGATGCCGCTTCTGCAAAAAGAGCTTCCAGGGACTCGGTTTGCGATGGATCAATAACTTCAACCCAGGGAAAGCGATCTCCAGCCATTTCAGCAATCAACCAGCGTAAAGGGTCTTCCTGGGTACCGCAGTTATTGAGAACTCGCGCAAAGGCCACAATGTCTTTTAACGAGGCATAGGTCACACTCTGATAAAATCGCAGGCCGTCAATCTGTCGCTGTTCAAAAAAAGACTGCATTTTACGAACAAGGCCGGAAGCATTTCGTTGAAAGAGAACTTTTTCCTGCTGCAGATAAAAGCCGCCGACGGAAACAAGCAGTATTATCTCATCATCCTCGGTAAAAAACTGCTCAACGATTTCAATGAAGTTATCAACACAGCCGATGAGCAGACGATTATTATCCTGATGGATCCTGGCTGTACTGAGAAGGTTGTTCAACACCTGGACAAATTTCTGCCCCAGAATGTGTGCATCGGTTGCCTTCTTTTTGGCTGTAGTGGTGTTTTTATCCATTGTTATTTTCCAATGACCTTACGGCAGGCTCGACGTATGTCCGGGATCATGCTACCTGCCCCTTCTTGCAACACCCTGTTTGCTTCGTCAATCCCAAGCAAACCGAGGGCATAAGCCGCACCCTGTTTATGGATCTTACTGCTTCGGTCAACCAGACTGCCCCAGCCACCTCCCATGAGAACCTCTTGTAACAATGGTACCGAAGCGACAGAACCACAATGACCTAGAGCGGTATAACAGGCCAGGAGATGCTCCTTCGTGTTAATCGAACACTCTCCTTCTTTCAGATAGGTAAGCAAACGGGTCTCAATTTGCTTGTCCCTCTTCTTTTGGAGAAGAGAAAATATTTTTTCGCGAACGCCCTCATCAGAATCATTAAGCAGCAGAAAGACATCCAAGGGGTCAATCATATCTCGATAGACCAATATTTCAAACGCCGGTCGACGGACCTGGGCCAAAGGATGAAGTGACATCTTTGCAAGGATTTTGTTCCCGTCAGATGTTTTCATCTGTTCGGCAACCTCCATGAGCTTCTCGCACAACTCTGCATCAAGAAGATGCACGGTTTTCGCCAAAGCCTGTGGATCACGCTGAGCGTGGTGGAGGATTATGTCAGCAAGCGTTTGCCGTATGTCGGCAGCTTGCACCTTGCCGGTCAGTGGGGCAATGGTACAAAGGATTTCCGGTTCAAGACGATGCAGGATGGACCAGAGACACTTGATCTGTCCCGAATCCGGTATCTCGCTAAGATCCAGTAGAAGGCGTTCCACATCGCGAAGGCTTTCCGGCTGAGACACCGTAGTAAAAAAATCATCTAATTTCGGCAAGCTCCAGTCTTTCTTCCCTACAAAGGACCGCCGAATGTTCTTCAGGTTTTCCAGGACCTTGAGGGCTGCATCAAAACGATGCACTTTTAACGAGCGAATATACCTGTCCAGTAAAAAATCAAGCCCTTCGCCAAAATCGTCCTCATTATTCTGCAGGACAAGCATGATCAGGAGGATGTCTATTATATCGTCAGTATCATCGCGTTCCGCCTCTACAGCGACCATTTTTTCAAGCTCGTATTCTTCCAGAGACGACAGACTCCAAAGATTATTTCCCTTTGCAGTTATGGCTATGGAGACAGGGGGTGCATCAACCGTGGACAGTTCATCAACTTCATCGATATCAGAGGTGAAATCCCCTTCATCCCAGGCGTCGTGTAAGACGTCCTCTCCAGGTACAGATCCACTCAAAGCCATTTTTTGGGTACTGGTGAAATCGGGTGTGACCTTAAAACTGGAAAAATTAATGGGCGGGGCGTCAAGGGAGAGGATGTCGATGGCTTTATAACGGATGTGCGGGTAATCTTTCTCCCAGAGATCCGTTACAATATCACCGTCATTTTCCTCGTCCAGCTTCCTGTTACGGTTTATCAGCTTAAGAAGACTTTGCAGTTCCCATAGTTCAATTGCTTTGAGAAATTCAAGATACTGAACACCATCACGACTGAGCAGATAGGCAATATCGCTTTCTTTGGCGAGCCCCCTATAGACCACATCACCATCATAAGCCAATGTGAGCTTATCGACGTCAAGCCGAAGGCAATTATGGAATGAAAAATAACTTCTCAGTTGACGACTGATATTACCAAGGTGCTTTTTGGCGATGGCATGATGCTGCGGATAAAGGGTATAGTTCTTTATTGCCGCGGCAAGTGAAAGGGTAAAATCAAAAACACACTGTATTTCCGGATCGCTCGACTTTAACATAGCGTGTACAAATATTTATCCTCCATGTTTCCTGGTAGGGAGGTTGTTGTGGGATAGAAATGAACTTGTCGTTCAGGAATACCTTGAAATCTCGCCTGTAACACTGACTATTAATAAGTTTATGGGTATTCGCAGGGAAAGTCAAATAAGATGAACTCGTAGAAAGTCAAAAACGCAAATTGCACAGTAGGGAAAACAATGAGTTATGACCTTCCCGCCGTCGGTGGCGATGCTTTTTACGACACCGACAAATAGAGAGCAAGAAAACCCAGGTGATTCAGTAGACTGAAAAAGTCGACAGTAAGCGGGAACTGGAGATATAAGAAGCAACCAACCGGTAAAACAATCGCTCATGGCAAGCTGCTGCTCAAGGGTTAGACTTTCGGAGAGTAAGATGTAAGGACTCATACAATGAGGTGCCCTGCAAAACACTACTCTTTCCGACTGCGAATTGTACTGTGGAAGGGTAAAAAAGCTTTATTTCGGTGGGATCAGGTATATTCCCTGGTTTTATTGAAAACAATGTCAGGATAGAGCTCCATGGTGCGGGTAAGCCGCCAGTTTCCATCGCAGAGATACGCCAGGTGTTCCTCTGCATCCAGGGCAAGACTGGCCTGGAACTTTCCTTTGAATTCTTTGAGCAATTTAGAATCAGCACACTCCACCCAGCGAGCCAGACCATAATTCACATCCTGATAGATGGCATCGACTCCATATTCGGCCTTGAGCCTGGCCATGGTCACTTCGAATTGAAGAACGCCGACAGCACCCAGGATATACTCACTGCCCATGATCGGTCGAAACAACTGCACCGCCCCCTCTTCAGCCATTTGCACCAAGCCCTTGTGCAACTGCTTGGTTTTGAGGGGGTTATTCAGAACCACCCGGCGAAAATGTTCAGGGGCAAAATTGGGAATACCGGTAAACTTCAAATCCTCTTTATCGCTGAAGGTATCACCGATCTTGATGGTACCATGATTATGGATACCGATGATATCTCCGGGAAAGGCTTCCTCAACATTTTCCCTGTTCTGGGCCATAAAAACAGTGGCATTACTCAATGACACCTCTTTGCCCAACCGGTGATGTTTCACCTTCATACCACGGGTAAACCTACCCGAACAAATCCTGAAAAAGGCAATCCGATCCCGATGGGCCGGGTTCATATTCGCCTGGATTTTAAAGGTAAAACCCGAGAAGGCTTCCTCTTCCGGCGAGACCATCCGGCTTGTCGTCTCTCGAAGACCGGGAGGAGGCGACAGTTCACAGAAGGCGTCAAGCAACTCCTGCACACCGAAATTGTTGATCGCACTGCCGAAAAAAACAGGGGTTTGACCGGCCTTAAGATATTCTTCATATTCAAAAGGATTGGCCGCCCCTTCAAGAAGCTCAACATCCTCACGCAGCTGTTCCACATCATGGCCCAATATCTCATCCAGGATCGGGTCGGCAAGGTCCTTGACCACAACCTTTTCTTGCGGCCTGGTTCCCTGGCTGGGGGTGAACAGGTTGATTTCCCGGCGATACAGATCATAGACCCCTTTGAACCCCTTGCCCATACCGATGGGCCAAGACAGGGGCGTACATTCAATCTGCAATTTTTCCTCAATATCTGCGAGGATATCAAGCGGATCCATGCCGTCTCGATCAAGTTTATTTATAAACGTGATGATGGGGGTATTGCGCATCCGGCAGATCTCCATCAGTTTGGTGGTCTGCGCTTCAACGCCCTTGGCACTGTCAATGACCATCAGCGCGCTATCGACGGCGGTCAATACCCTGTAGGTATCCTCGGAAAAGTCCTGATGCCCGGGAGTATCCAGCAGGTTGACCTCGAAATCCTGATAGTTAAACTTCATTACCGAAGTGGTGACCGAAATACCGCGATCCTGTTCAATGGCCATCCAGTCGCTGGTTGCATGGTTGGCTGTTTTACGGGACTTTACCGCCCCGGCCATCTTAATGGCGCCGCCAAACAGGAGTAATTTTTCCGTTAACGTGGTCTTGCCGGCATCCGGATGACTGATAATGCCGAAGGTTCGACGCTTCTGTATTTCTATTTGTAATTTACGGCTCACGAGGAATAATTTACGGTTTACAGTTTATGGTTTACGATTTTCAATGAGATGGGACGAGGACACCAAGAAACTTCAATTGAAAAACATCTAAAAAGACAGAGCAACCTTTCAATTTACACGGCATCGCAATGTTTTGCAACAAGTTCCTTTACTCTGCCGACAGCACATTTATAGTTTGCTCGGAGAAGTTTCAGATACCAGGGTTTGGTTTAACACTACCCTTGAACGAGCGGTGACTCACACAAGTCATTGCACGCACAGATCAAGGCATCAGAAGTGCGCAACACCTTCGTTTCTATTCCCGTAACCCACTTAACCCAACAAAACTGCCGTTATTATCCTGGGCCAGCTTACGCATGAGCGCGGAAAAACGAGCGGCATTTTCTTCAGAACCGCCTTGGGTCAGCAACACCGGAAAACCAAGGGCATGGATACGGACCAACCGCTGGCCGCCAGGTCCGGTTTTGTTCAAATGATCGACGGTATCGATTACATCCTGGATGGAACCTCGGGAAAAATCATCCCCCAGGACATAAATAGAAATTCGTTTTCCGGGTGAATGAAAACGGCGGATGGCTCGGGTAATCCCCTCCACCGGGCTTGAGTTGGAAAAGGGCGACCAGGAGGCAAGCCGTTTGAGGATGGCCCTGCGCCTGGCCGGTGTATCAGGAATCCAGCGGCCAGCGTACTGAGAAAACATATAATCCCCCATGTCATTCATTACCTGCACACCCTTGACATGGGGATAGATGGCTAAAATTTCGGCCATCTTTTTTCGAACCAGAGGCCAGGCGAAACGCTGCATGGAGCCGGAGGTATCTATGATAAAGATGATATACTCACTGTCCACGGGTACCCCGCCAATGGGACTGTCCGGAACCGGTGGCAATTGTTTTTCCTGTAGCCGTCGCATCTCTTCAGTCAACCGTTGCCGCGCAGACTCCATTTGCTCCTCAATCCGCCTCTGGGCTAGAAGATTGTTTCGGCTCCGATCATATTTCCTTTGCACAAGAGACACCTCTTGCTGCTGCTGCAGAAACCGTGCTTTTTCTTCGACAAGTTCTTCCCGCACCGTAACAAGCTGCCGTTTCATCGACCGGGATTCGCCCCTGATCTCGCTTAACTGCTGCTCAAGTTCCTGCACCCGGCCACGGAGATCTCGGCTCAAGGTTTCCAGCACCCGAGGTTCCGAAAATTTTGAGAGGATCAACAGCAAAATGATGGCTCCAAATCCGCAAGAGACCACATCAAGAAATGACAGGCTGAAGATATCAATACCCTTGCGCTGCTTTCTCATGGCCAGTCCGCCGTCGGTGTAAGAAAAGAGCCCTTGGTCTGGATTGCCAGCTGCCAATAGAGAACCGCCGCCTGGGGATCACCTTCCATGGGAAAAAGAATTGTATTGACCGGAATGGTCTTCGGCACCTTCTTAACGGCCTGTTCAAAATATCTCGCCCGCTGCACACCGCTGACCAGACCCTTTCGAGCTTTACCCCTACCCAGGGTAGGCAAACCGTCGGTGAGCAGGACGATATTATCCGGTCGTGGCTGCAAAGCAGCCGCTGCTGTAAATGCATTTTCCAGGCTGGTGCCGCCTGCAGGGAGAATTTTCTGAAACCGGTTAAGCATGTTTCCAATGGCTGCAGCATCGGTGACCGGCAGCCAGGGGCCATCCTTGCCCTCTTGTACTGTGGTATTGAAAACCATAAGACGAACCTTGGAAGAGGCTGGCAAATTGGCAACCAGCCATAGAACTGTCTTCTGGACCTGCTGCCATTTGGCCGAGGCCCACTGTGCAGCCTTGGCCATATTTCGTTTACGAATAACCCCCACAACACTGGTATCAAGCATTGAGGCGGATCCATCAACCAGGATCAAAACCCGTTGCCCACCAAGTTTCAAGCCGGTCAGGTATTGCCGGTGTCCATCCCCCTCATAGCGACGGACCTTGTTGCCCTGAACTCGAGGTGCTGTCGCCTCACGACTGCGATTCTCCTCCTCTATTTTTTTCAATTCGCTGGAAAGTACTGCAACCTGCTGCCTTCTGGCCTTAAGCTGTTCCTCGTTGTGTTCAAACTGTTCCTGCAGGTGGATGCCTGTTCTCTGTTCTTGTTGTGCCTGCACGCGAAGGCTTGCCAACGCATCTTCCTCCTTCTGAATGCCTGCCTGCAACTGTTTAAAATACAGCTCTCCAGCCCGAACTTCCTGTGCAAGGCGATCAACCTCCGCCCGTAGGTCCTCATGCTGCCTGTCGCGGGAGCGTAGCGTCTGCGCGTTAACCAGAAGAACCAACAACACCACAGCACCAAAACCGCAGAACATGACGTCGAGAAACGCCAGGCTGAAGGGAGAGAGTTTTCGGCGATGGGCCATAATGTTAAGGTAAAAGCAGCGACATCTACCGCTATTTAGGGATGGACTCGCAGACGGGCAACCAGGTGGCGATCACCGTATGTCTGTGAGTCAAGTACCAGCCGTTCCTGCATGAGTTGCAGCTGGTGAACAAAGAACATCAGCACGATGGAGATAACCAGGGCAATAAATGTGGAGTTAAAGGCAACACCTAGACTCTGGGTCACTCCAGTGATATCGCCTTCCACGGCTTGATGGGCTTGGGAAAGGGCGGCACCGATACCACGGACCGTACCGATAAACCCCACGGAAGGAATCGCCCAGGCAATATATCGAATGGTAGAGAGTTCGGATTCCATCCGCTCACCCTCGGCGGCGCAAACAGCATCAAGTGCAGTGGCTGCATCCTGCACATTGCGAGTGGCCCCAAAACGTTGAATAGCAGAGCGTAGGGCCCGGGGGAGTAGAAAATCTCGAGATCCGCTGGGCAACTCATTTAACCGCTGTATCAACTCCCGCACATCCTCGACCCCGAGAGGCAGACCTCCGGGCAACTGCAGCAGATCTTCATCCAGCTGCCGTTGCTGACGAAAACTGTGCACCCCCTTGTAACCAAGGATAGCCAGAGCCCAAAACATCAAAACCAGACAGGCCTCCTGCTCATAGTCCCGCATGACCACATAAAAATTTCGCTGCTGGACATGCTCTGTGTTCGCTGCCATTTGTGCATGTTCCCCGGCAAGGAAGGCATCGGCCTGGGGCCGGATAACGGTTACATACACACCATGAACCAAAATGAAACCAATGAGCAGGGAAAAAAGCTGAAACATTAATTCCAGGGGTAATTTTTTAACCATTGTTTCCTTGTACCTTTCCATATGCATTGGGGTATCAGCTCGCCATACGACTAAAGGGTTATTTCCCTTTTTCTTCTTGAACCCTTGCATGGGCAACGCTGAATTTTCTCTATAAACGCAATATACCTTTAACTGAAAACATCAAAATTTCCAAGAGATCCTGGAAATTCTACGACAAAATACCCCTGTCAACAACTCTCCTCTTGGGGCGTTGAACGCAGAAGACACATTAAAGAATGGCCTCACGTTCAATCTCCTCTATCCTGAACTCTATCTAGAATACACGGTAATTCTACCCATACCGAAATAGGTATTTCTACGGATTGCAAAACGGATCTCCAATGACTAAGATATGCTTGAATTTATTTAGGGAATCCTGAAAATATCGCTTATCCACCGATACAACGCAACAATCAGCTGGAGGGTGGCTTGAAAAATTAGGTTTTTCGTTCGAGGTCAAGGCATGCGAACAATTTTACCACAGGCATATAAATGATATTCCGAGGATAAAATTTTGAGCATAACGCCGAGATCGAGCGAAAATGCAATTATTCAAGGTAGCCTAGAGTAAAACAGCTCTGGTAATCTTAACCCAACAGCATGATTTGAGAACGGGAGTCGCTATGGACAAGGAAAAAATTGTCAAAACAGAAACCGTTACCCGCGATTTGTCGTCAGCGCGGGAGGTTACATCGGCAATACCTGCCGGTACCAAAAACATACTGGTGGTTGACGACGAACCACTATTGGTCATTATCAACAAAAAACGGCTGGTAAGTAAAGGGTATCGGGTTACAGGAGTATCAGACAGTATGGAGGCCCTTGCAACATTTCGTGACCAGCCCGAGGCATTTGACCTGCTCATCACCGATCAGAGCATGCCGGGACTCACCGGAGCGGATCTGGCAAAGGCAGTGCTGGAAATCAAGCCGTCAATGGCGATTATTTTATGTACCGGCCACAGCGACACGATCTCCGAAGGCAAAGCCCTCTCCATGGGCATAAAAAAATATGTTTACAAGCCACTGCTGGGAGATGAACTTCTCGATGCCGTCCAAGAGGCGCTCGATTCACCATAAAGATGTACCGACGAATCTTATTCGTAAGCATTTCCTGAATACAGAAAAACACCGCTCGCCCTAACCCATCACCCCCTGCAACCCCATTCCCTCTTGTTGTATTTTAATATTTATCCTTTTAATAACAAAACTATACAAAAGAAGCATTTCGGAGCGCACTCTTCCTTCCCCCACCTGACTTTCATCCTTGACACTCCACATGGTTGCACTACCTTATTAATTAAGAGATGTGTTTGCCCACTCTTTTTAAACGGCCTCTGAAAAGCACTGTATATCGGACCAGTTTAAAGAGGGGAGGCAGGCCATGCACAACAAACAAGAACTTTGCAACAAAATCGTAGAGATGTACCCGGAAATAGGACACTGCGACATTGATATACTTGTTGACTGGGACGACAAGAAAAATGCCTGGGTAGTTGATTTAAAAAAAGACAATCACGAGCTCAAGCATTTCCTGGAGGAACCCGACGCAGAGAGCTGCATGGATAACAAACAATGCGTTTCTTTGGGTCTTGAAATCGCGCAGCTTGTCCACCATGTAAAGGGAGAACAGTTTTAGATTCATCTGTTGCAGCAGGCATTCCAGTTGTTTTCTGGCCGGGCACAGCAATACAACAACAACCTGCTGTAATTAATATTAAAAACCGTTTTTGAACATATCAGCATGACGGTTCCGTAAAGAGTTGGATATGCCTGTTGCATAATACGAAAAATCAACAGGATATAGCTTGTTCGCAGTCGGTGACAGGGCTTTTCGCAGCACCGATAACCATACATTTCTTTGCAAGAGAGGTGCCCTATGTCTACTATTGAATCTGCTGGAAAAACAATCCATGTTGATGATAACGGATTTCTTTCTCACCTTGACGATTGGGATGAACATGTCGCTCAAGAATTGGCATCACGGGAAGGGATCGAGACCCTGAATGAGGAACAGATGGAAATAATATCGTTTATGCGAAGTTATTATCTGAAATTCAAGGTCTTTCCGATCCTCAATCAAGTATGCAAAATTGTTCATCAGCCGAGAAAATGTGTAAATGAACAGTTCATTAATCCTGAAAAGGCATGGAAGATAGCTGGGCTTCCCAAGCAGGACGGTATTCACTTTATAACATTGGATGGAATCAATTATACGATGGAAGAGTGCTGCTAACTGGAAAGGTTTCAGTTCCGGAACAGTTTTCCAATTAAATATCTGCCGGAAAAGCAACCACTGTATCGGCCTTAATGCGTTCCGATGGCTGAAAATCTGAATTCACAGGTATGCGTGATTTATTGGCCTTTTCTTGCTGACTTGGTTCTTCTTTTTGCTGTTGCTCTGTTTGCCCTTTGTCCTGCGGTTCTGCACCGCCGGCCGTAATGGGCAAGATGAACAATCCCCAAAAAAGAATATAAGCAATCTGCGTCATTTCATATACCTCGCCACGCGAAAACCAATATCATCTCGGCCACCCTTTCCGTATCCCCGATAGCTGAGACGCAAGGTGGTAATTGTTGCATCACGCCAGCTTGAGCCTCGTACCACATGATGTGAACCGGTCTTTGGCCCCATGGAATCGGCAAGGGTCTTCTGCTCGCCGATACCGGCATAGGCCGTATACCAGTCATGACACCATTGACTGACATTACCACCAAGATCAAAAAAACCACCGGAATTTTTCGGAAAGCTCCCCACCGGGGATGTTACTGCAAAACCATCATTATAGCCGCGAAGAACTAAAGGTAGGATGGTACTGGCGGACTCATCGCCAAAATTTCCCGAGGGTTTCCCGGGAGGGAACCTTCCTACCCAGGGATATCGAGCCCGTTCCTGACGGCCGGCCATCCGGGCAGCAAACGACCATTCCGCCTCAGTGGGCAGGCGATATCCTCTATTTGCCGGGCTGCCAGCGACCATGGTTTCACCCTCCATCACGTAAAATGGGGGTAACCCGTCTTGAGCGCTCAACCAGTTGCAATAGCGGGCAGCATCATCCCAACTGATGTTCACCACGGGTTGCTTATCACCATCAAGCGTTAGTCTGCCCACCTTGCCTGAACGGTGCTCAGGCCTGAAGCGACGATACTCGGCGTTGCTGACAGGATACACGGCCAGCAGAAACGGCCGTGCAAGTTGCACCGTCCGCTCCTGCTCGTTCGCTCGTCTTCCCGGCTCTCTCCGTGCTGCGCCCATCTGTATGGCTCCCGGTCCAAGGGCTATAAATTTGCCTTTTTGTTGTTTACCGGGGGCAATAACAGGCTGAACAGGCTCGCCGTTTTTACGCAGACGAACCTCTATCTGTTGATTGTGGCCATCCTTGGGCAAAACCGTCCTGGTTGCTGTTTCAAACCCATCGGCTTGAATCTTCAGCTGGTGCTCTCTTGTCGTCAATCGCAAGCGCCTGCGCATCA
>CALZIH010000029.1 GCA_945787305.1 uncultured Desulfobulbaceae bacterium
CTTCGTTTTCCACCCACCAGGGAATATATAAAGGCTATTATTGCCGGTGTGCTCATGGGGATTGGTGCTTCCCTGGCCGGAGGTTGTAATGTTGGCGGTATGTATAATGCCCTCGGTAACCTGTCAGCCCACGGATTTGCCATGTGGTTTGGTTTGATTTTTGGTGTTATTTTCGGTTTGTGGTTGCTGTACAAGGAAATGGAACATATAAGTTGGGGCGCAGGTGGTTCCAAGACAGTAGAGTTCCCCAGGGCTGTGCAGGGAATACTCGGGGTGATTGGTGTTGCCGTTCTGATTTGGGGAGCCTATTCCTATGCCAACTATGCCGGTGAAAAGGCCAGTGCATACATAACCTCACTCTCCGGGATTGTTTTGATTTCAGCCGGGCTTGGCTACACCATGCAGCGGGGCCGCTGGTGTATGGTACAAGGTTTTCGTGAACCGCATATGACCGGAAATACAGACATGGCAAAATCGGTGGCCTTATCTATTGTTATTGTCGCAGTCGGTGCCGCGGTCTTGAAATACGGTGTAAATATGCGTTTTGAAGGCGAACCGGTCCTCAATCCGATCAACTACGTACGTGGTACCTTTGGTTGGGGCGGTGTTGCCGGCGGTTTTATATTTGGGCTCGGCGCCATGCTTGCCGGTGGTTGTGGTACAGGAACCCTTTGGCGTGTGGGCGAAGGGCAGATAAAGCTGTGGTTGGTCGTTCCATTTTTTGCTGTTGCCAATGCCATGACGACAGGTTGGTTCAAAAGCATGGAGTTTGAAGTCAGCGGTGCGGGTTTGAATAAATTGCTGACCCAGGCCAAATACGGTCTGATCGATTCCGATCTTGAAGAGATTCAGGAAGCCATTGCCAATGGTGAAACCATTGATGTTACTGGTCTGGAGCAGGCCGGAGGCCTTGGCAACTATGTCTATATGCCCGATGCCATAGGCTACGGCCCATCCCTATTGATTATCGCGTTTATGATGGCTCTATGGTATATTATTGTCAGTTGGAACGAAGACAGTAATAAGTTGATAGTACCAATGTGATCAGTTAATTACACCTGTTTGTATTCAAGGCATCCGTACCTGTACGGATGCCTTTTTTTGTTTAGAACGCCATCGCCTGTTTATTATTTTTTTGAAATACGGCTACCTTGAATACTTGTATTTTCGCCCGACCTCCCGGGGTCTCACCAGTTCGTTTACCTCGTTATGCTCAAAATCGTATCTTCGGAATATTCTGCATATGGTAAAAATTATTGCATGCATCGGAGTCTACGATTTTCTGATCTCGAATCAAAATCCTGATTTTTCAAGTTACCCTTACGATGACCAATGAAAAAGTTCATTCAACTGTCGGATTTTATGTTACACTTGTATATCTTTTTGTGATTACCATCAAAACTCAGCTGTTCTCACTTGGCGAGAGGACTGATTTTATTTTTCTATACCGGGGACAGAATACTTTTCACCACAAAAACCTGTTTAACTCGTTGTTTCATAATAATATAAATAGAAAATAGTTAATCTGTCTCCCGGATTGGTGAAAAAAATTCAGTCCCCTACATCGAAGGCCGCACAGGCATTGCTACTTAATAGCTGAGCTTTGATGGTAATCAGCTATATTTTCGCTGTTTAAAAATAAAAATGTAAACAGTTTTTTTCGCCTGTATTTATCATGAGTGGAAACAACCTGAAGTTACGCAATACCATTCTTGGTCGCCGGGATAGCCTCCTTCAAGCTGAGCAAGTAGAAAAATCTGAGCGGATACTGGCAAATCTGCTCAAGCTTCCAGTAGTCCAAGAGTCTTCTCTTCTTTTTGTTTATGTTCACTTCCGTAGTGAAGTGCAGACGGTTTCTTTTATTAAAAAATGTCTACAGGACAAGAAAAGAGTAGCCGTTCCGGTGACCCGTGTAAGCGAAAAAAAATTGCAGGCAATCCGTATAACTAATGTGAATATAGATTTACAATCTGGCTATTGCGGTATTCCTGAGCCGAATGTCCTGCTGCAGCAAACCATGGAGCTCGACCCTTCGACCATTGAAGCGGTTATAGTCCCAGGTTCTGTTTTTGATCTTCGAGGCGGGCGCCTTGGCTATGGCGGCGGCTATTATGACAGGTTTCTTGCCCAGGCGGCGCCACAGGCGGACCGTATAGCCCTTGCCTATGAATTACAACTTATAGATACTCTTCAACTAGAGCCCCATGACCAGTTAATGGACTGGATTGTCACAGAAAAATACAGTTATTCCTGTAAAAGAGGGTAAAAAAACATATGCGTAAAACAGCCATTTACCGTGACGACCTCTTTCTCGACCATAACCCCGGGCCCAGTCACCCGGAATCACCGCAACGGCTGCAGGTTATCTACAATGAGCTTGATAAGGAGTCAATTGGCGGGCGATTTATATACCCTCGGTTTGATCCGGCATCAACGCAAATCATTGAACTCAACCATTCACCTCAACTGGTTAAACGTGTTGCAGCCACAGCAGGAAAGAGTAGTGGTTTTCTTGATGCCGATACCCAGACATCGGCGAATTCGTACTCAGCAGCCTGTTTGGCTGTCGGTGCCCTCATAGATGGCATCCATCGTCTTGATCAGGGAGAAATCGACAACGCATTCTGCCTGGTTCGTCCTCCCGGCCATCATGCCGAAAACGATCATTCCATGGGGTTTTGCCTGTTTAACAATGTGGCTGTTGCCGCACGGTGGGCACAACGAGACTTGAGTATGAAGCGTATCATGATTGTCGACTGGGACCTGCACCATGGTAACGGTACCCAAAACAGTTTCTATAATACGGATCAGGTACTATTTCTTTCTTCTCACCAGTATCCTTATTATCCCGGTAGCGGAGCTGTATTACAATCCGGCAGCGGAGCTGGAGAAGGATTTACGGTAAATATTCCCCTTGCCGGCGGCCAGGGCGACTATGAATATGCTCGAATTTTTAATGAGCTGGTTCGTCCTATAGCTAGGTTGTACCATCCTGATATGATTCTCATCTCATGCGGTTTTGATATATACGATGGTGATCCTTTGGGTGCAATGCGGGTAACCCCGGCAGGCTTTGCGTATATGACCCGGGTGATGCGGGAGCTGGCTGAAGAGCTGTGTAACGGTAAACTGCTGGTTACCCTTGAAGGGGGATATAATTTAACGGGAATGCGGGATGGAGCCCTCGCCGTACTAGCTGAATTGCAGGGAGAGGAAATAGCTGGAATCGGATTGGGAAAGAAGAAATGGGGTTCCCTGCAAAAAGCGGATATCGAGTGTGCCCAACTGGAACAGGCCATCTCTATGCAAAAAAATTATTGGGAACTGTAAAATTAATTTTGCAAGACGAGAAATTTATGAGAACCTAATAATAACAAGAAACGTTCATCCAGCTATTCAGATCGGCAAGAGATTTGCTGTATAAAAAAATAGGTATTACTTGATGGGTTCCAGAATTCTTATAGCCGATGATGATGATCTTGTCCGCACGGCTGTCCATAAGATATTAACCATGTTTGATCATGAAGTGGTTGCGGTTCGCTCCGGTCGAGAGGTTATTGATCAGGTTTGCGAGGACTTTGATGTTATCGTCCTCGATATCAACATGCCGGATATGGATGGGTTTGAAACTCTTGACCATTTAAATAGGAAAGATATCGATATTCCCGTCCTTTTTCTTACCGGAGCCGGTTCAATGGATTATGCGGTTAAGGCCATAAACCTTGGTGCCTACGATTTCATGACAAAACCCATTGAAGATATAGAACTTTTCCATGTCAAGGTTCGTCGGGCCATTGAGAAGCGAACCTTTCTCCGCAACGAAAAAGTATATAAAAAAGACCTTGAAAGTGAAGTTCAAGATAAAACCCGTGAGTTGGCAGTAAAAAATATTCTCCTGGAGAAATACAGCGATCACCTCGAGCAAGCTACCGTTCAAATTATGTCGTCCCTTCAGGCGGCGATGGAAGAAAAGGACGAGTACACTGCCGGACATACGAAACGGGTAACGGAATTTGCCATGCTCCTTGGTGAAACCATAAGCCTGTCCGGAGAAGACCAGGTAACACTCAGGCGAGCATCACAATTTCATGATATTGGAAAACTGGTTATTGATCTTTCCTGTATCCAGAAACCGGGAAAATTGACTCCGGAGGAGTGGGAGTTGATCAAAAAACATCCCGAGGTGGGCGCCAGTATCATTGAGCCTTTACAATTTATGGAACGAGAACGTGACATCATCCGTCATCACCATGAAAAAATAGACGGCACTGGGTATCCGGATGGAATAGGTAGTGATGAATTGGATTTGCTTACGCGAATTATTACAGTGGCAGACAGTTTCGATGCCATGACCTCTCGACGAAATTATCGTCGGAACCTTTCCACTGTAGATGCAGTGGCTGAACTACGGCGTTGTGCTGGAAGTCAGTTTGATCCGGATCTTGTAGAAACCTTTGCCGGAGTCATTCTCTCCGCTCAATCGTTGTATAAACAATAACAAAGTCATCTGGCTTGTTGAGTCTTTTGTAGTATTCAACTTTTTTCTGTTGTATTCCCGGTCAGCTCCATTTACATTCTTCCTGCGAGAATTAGAAATCAATATTTCCGTGATACGCCCTTTTTAAAAAAACGCTGTTTGCGCTCCGGTTGTAAACGTAAACAGGAGATGTGAGAGGAATGTATTAATTCTTTCATTGACGGGGTAGTGAGAACGGACATAGGTGTATAAAATTTAAGCAATAATGTTAATCATGAAAATAAGTAAACAAGAAGTAGAGCACGTGGCCCGCTTGGCCCGCCTTGATTTATCGGACGCTGAAGTGGAGAAGATGACAGGACAATTGGATACTATTCTCCAGTATGTGGCCAAGCTAGACGAACTTGACACCACGGGAGTTGCGGTGACAACCCACTCCCAGGATGTTGTTAATGCTTTTCGTGACGATGAGGTCCGTGAATCTTTACCCAGGGAGAAGGCGCTTGCTGCCGGTTCCCGGCAAAACGGCGAAGCCTTTGTTGTGCCAAAGGTTATCGGTTAGGGGAAATGGATATGCACCAATTGACAATTCATGAAGCCAAGGAAAAACTGTCTTCAAAAGAGGTAACATCCGTTGCCCTTGTCCAATCAGTTCTTGCCCGTATCGATGCTGTTGATGACCGGATAAAATCTTACCTCAACCTGGACAGGGAAAAAGCCCTTGTGGCGGCGGAACAAGCGGATATGCAAGGGGAGGGAGGCCTACTGCATGGTATTCCTGTGGCGGTCAAGGACGTGCTCTGTACCCAGGATATGCCCACAACTTGCGGCTCAAGGGTTCTTGACGGATTCATTCCGCCATATAATGCAACTGCGATAGAGAAGTTGACCGATGCCGGAGCCATTATTCTGGGCAAGCTGGCAATGGATGAATTTGCCATGGGTTCGACCAATGAAAATTGTGCCTTTCAAATCCCTGAAAACCCGTGGAAAAAAGAATATGTGACCGGTGGGTCCAGCGGCGGTTCGGCAGCAGCAGTGGCTGCTGACCTGTGCTTTGCCTCCTTGGGTTCCGATACCGGTGGTTCCATCCGGCAGCCTGCCTCGCTCTGTGGAGTTGTAGGAATGAAACCCACCTATGGTCGGGTCTCAAGATATGGCCTGGTGGCCTTTGCCTCCTCACTTGATCAAGTTGGTCCGTTTAGCAAAGATGTCAGTGACTGTGCCTTGATGATGAATGTTATCTCTGGTCATGATCGCCGTGATTCCACATCCATCAATAAAAAAGTTCCCGACTTTACGAGAGCATTAACTGATGGTATGCAAGGTGTGCGAGTAGGTATCCCGAGAGAATATTTTAGTGAAGGCCTTGATCCGGAGGTGGATAGGGCCGTGCGAAACGGTATCGAAATGCTGCGGGAAGCCGGAGCTGAGATTATAGATGTTTCTCTACCGCATACTGAATATTGTGTGGCTGTTTATTACCTTGTTGCTCCGGCAGAGGCCAGTTCAAACCTTGCCCGTTATGACGGTGTCAGGTTTGGGTTTCGTGATATGGAGGCGACTTCGCTGATTGATATGTACCGGCATACCCGATCTCAGGGGTTTGGTGATGAGGTGAAGCGACGTATCCTGATCGGTACCTATGCCTTGTCGGCCGGGTATTATGATGCGTACTATAAAAAAGCATCCCAGGTCCGAACCCTGATCAAAGATGATTTTGCCACCGCTTTTAATCGGTGTGACCTGGTGGTCTCTCCGGTTACCCCGACTCCTGCCTGGAAGATCGGAGAAAAGGCCGATGATCCGCTTGCCCTCTATCTTTCTGATATTCTAACTATTTCAGCTAACCTTGCCGGCATTCCAGGCCTCTCTGTTCCCTGTGGATTTTCCAGTGACGGTCTTCCTATCGGTATGCAGATGCAGGCCGCACATTTTAACGAAGAAATTCTTCTCAAGGCCGCCTGGAACCTGGAGCAACGGGCAGGGGTGGCCGGTAGAAAACCGATCTTGCCATGAAACTAAATATTCCTGAACATATTGAAAACATCGTTCCGTATCCGCCGGGTAAGCCTCTGGAAGAGCTCGAGCGGGAATACGGTATTACCGATTCGATTAAACTCGCCTCCAATGAAAATCCTTGGGGCCCTTCTCCAGAGGCTGTTGCGGCGATTCAAGATTCTTTGCAGGGCCTGCATCGATATCCGGACGGGTCCAGCTTTTACTTGACAGAAGCCCTTGCTCGCTGGCTTGGAGCCGGTATGGATGAAGTCGTACTCGGCAACGGTTCCAATGAAGTAATAGAATTTCTGGTCAAGGCTTTTGTTAATACCGGGGATGAGGTAATCACCAGTCATCCCTCATTTCTTATGTATCAGAAATTCGTTCAGGTTCGGGGCGGCAAAAATACGGTTCTTCCTCTCAAGGACATGGAGCATGACCTGGAGGGTATTCTTGAGGTTGTCAGTGAGAAGACAAAACTTATTTTTCTTGATAACCCAAACAACCCGTGCGGAACTTTTTTTTCAGGGGAAAAATTCATTAGCTTTCTAAATCGATTACCGGAGACGGTTATCCTGGTATTGGATGAAGCCTATGTGGATTTTGTAGAACCTGAAAAGCGAATAGACGTTCTTTCCTATATCCGGCACTCCGAAGGTGTTCCGGCTGTGGTTGCTCTGCGAACCTTTTCAAAGGCTTTTGGCCTGGCCGGCTTACGGGTTGGTTTTGGTCTGATGCATCGAAAAATTGCCGGTTTGCTGCATCGGGTTCGGCAACCTTTCAACATAAATTTACCCGCCCAGGCAGGAGCCCTGGCTGCTTTATCGGATATAAGCCATTATAATCAAAACTTACGAAAAACCAAGGCCGGGAGAATGTGGCTCAGTGATCAGGTTGAGCAACTGGGATGTAGGCCGTATCCTTCCTCTACAAATTTTTTCCTGATAGATGTCGGTGGTGATGCAACCAGACTCTATGATGCCATGTTGCATAAAGGGGTGATTGTTCGCTCCATGAAGGCTTACGGCTATCCGAATTTTATCCGGATCACTGTTGGGACAGAGGCGGAAAACGCGCGTTTTATAAAAGCACTTACCGATTGTCGGAGTGAGCTGGGTTATGTCTGATAATCTACAGATTGTCACTATCGATGGACCATCAGGGGTTGGGAAGTCAACGGTTTCCCGAAAACTGGCCGCATTACTTGATTTTACCTACCTCGATACCGGTGCCATGTACCGTGCCGTAGCATATGGTTGCAAGCAAGCGGGTGTACAAGTAGAAGACGAAGCTGCTGTAGAATCTTTGTTGTTGGAGATGAAGATTGACCTGTTACCTCCTGCCAGTCCAGGTGATGATGTTCGGGTTGTGTTAGATGATAAAGAAATTGGTCCCCTTCTCCGTACCCCGGAGATGGGGATGCTGGCCTCAAAGGTTTCGGCATTGGCGGTTGTCCGCCGCAAGTTGACTCTCATGCAGCAGGCCATGGGCAAGGCGGGAAAACTTGTTGCCGAAGGCAGGGATACCGGTACCGTGGTCTTTCCGCAGGCAGCCTGGAAGTTTTATTTAGATGCCAGTTCAGAAGAGCGAGCACGCAGACGGGTCGATCAACTTCGTGGTCGTGGTGAAGAGGTGGTTGAGGTGGAAGTCCTGGCCCAGCTCATTCAGCGGGACCGGGATGACAGTGAACGTACCATCGCCCCGCTTAAAGCAGCAGCAGATGCGATCCGTATAAACTCGGACAACTTGAACGCTGACGAGGTTGTTGCAAAAATGTTGACTGAAGTTGAAAGAGAGCAGGGCTAAAGAAAAAATGGGGACCGACTCTGACGGTCCCCTGTTAACTCTGCACCATCCTGAGAGGTGAGGATCAATCCATTTCCTCCATCGCCTTACCGCAACACACCGGTATGGAGTCGCCGACTTTGAGGTGTGAATATTTGTTACAGAACGTACAAACCACAGTGCATTCTTCTTGAACCTGATCCTCTGTGTACACTGTCTTTGCGGGAACCCCTTCGATAATGAAACGTGCAACATTGCTTTTAGTTGGGATAAATTCGCCTATGGGCTCCATGCGTTTATTATCAGCCACGCAGTCAACCATAATGCGCCACAGGGTTTCCATATCTGAGGTTTCTTGAGGGTTTTCCGGTGTAAACTCTACAACATTTTTATCGATGGCTATTTTCATGCTATCTCCTTGTTTTTTTGTTGTCTTGTTAAGAGGTTGATTGTTTTCAACCTCTCGACAATGCAGCAACCTCTTGTTATATTATATCCTCTACAGACGAAACCTCATTGCCGGCAAGAAAATCCTTGAGCGTCTTGCCAACGGTCTGCCCCAGTTCAACACATTCTTTGAGATGCGTATGCTCAGGCACGTACTGCACCTTTAAGCCGGGGTGGCAGATAGTGAACTTCATTTCGGTCATGGCCTGATTCATCAGTTTGACCGCTTCGCCAGACCAACCAAAAGAGCCGAATGCAGCGCCGATTTTATTGGTTGGCCGCAGGCCGCGCATATACATAAGAAAACCGGCCATCCTCGGTAACATACCGTTGTTCAGGGTGGGGCAGCCAAGGATAATGGCACTGGCCTCCAGGACATCGGTCATTACATCGCTCCGGTGATTGACCTGGAGATCAAGAAGCTTGTAGTTAACACCCTCATCCTGCAAGCCATCGGCAACAGCCTTGGCCATCATTTCCGTGGATTTCCACATGGTATCGTAAATAATAAGGGCATTCCCTTTTCCTTCGTGTACACACCAGCGGGAATAGGCATCAATGATCTTACCCGGGTTCTTCCGCCACACTACACCGTGATCCGGAGCGATCATTTTGATCGGTAGGTTCATTTCCTGGACCTTGGCGATAAGCTTTTTCACCAAGGGGGAGTACAGGGTCAGAATGTTGGCATAGTATTTGGTGGCTTCGTGCATCAGCACGTCTTGGTTGACCTCGTCATCGAACCGTTCGCTGGTCGCAAGGTGCTCGCCAAAGGCATCGCTGGAAAAAAGAATCTGGTCTTCCTTGAGATAGGTGAACATGGAGTCGGGCCAATGCAGCATCCGGGTTTCAAGAAAATTGAGGGTCTTTTCTCCCAGGCTGATTTCTTCACCCGGGGTTATCACGTGGTATGGCCAATCTTCGCGGTGGAAGTGCTTGATAAGGGCTTTCTGGCCCATCTTTGAGCAAATGACTTTTTCCGGCTTAATGGCCTCGATGACTTCGGGCACACAACCGGAATGATCCATTTCAACGTGATTGACCACCAGGTAGTCGATTTTTTCAGGATCAATGATATTGCGAATCCTGTGCATGAGGTCGCTGAAATGTGGTTTTTTGACCGTATCAATGAGGGTGACTTTCTCATCGATGATGAGGAAGGCGTTGTAAGTCGTTCCGCGGTTAGTTGAGTAGCCGTGAAAATCACGAGTGAGCCAGTCGACGGCTCCAACCCAGTACACATTTTTGGCAAGTTCAATCGGTTTCACTGTTGGTCCTCCTGCAAAAAAATTAACAATAAACTTAAAAAGTAAGAACTGTATATCCCTGGCTGATATAGTTGGACATGGCAGGATGGCCTGACATGTCGCCGATGAGTTCGATCCCTAACCGTTGGATGGATTCTGCGACCCCAAGTTTGGTCGAACAAGCCCGGCAGGCACCTGCTATAATTTTTTGTTCTCTGGCCTTGGTGTATAGTTGGTTTAGGGGGTGATCTGGTTTTGACATTTCGGGAACCAGGTGAACGGCATCCCCCTCAATAATGATTTTTCCCTCCATTCCCTGCTCGGCAAGATTAAGCCCGTTGAGCAAGACGTGGACAAAACACATTGGATCGCCTCTAAAAGCAAAAATAACCGTCTTATTCATTGTTTATACCAGAACGTTATCGAGTGTTTCTACTTGTTGAAAAGGGGGCTAAAGGCGAATAACCAATGCTCCCCCTTTCAACAGTCAGAATGCCCCACCGGTAGAATTGCACCCAGTGGGGCAGGTTGTTCAGGTTATACTTCTTCGAATTCGTCTTTTCCTGCCCCGCAAATAGGGCAGGCCCAGTCATCGGGGATGTCATCAAATGAGGTTCCTGGGTCCACTCCGCCTATCGGGTCACCGATATCTGGATCATATACCCACCCACAGACAAGACATGTATACTTTTTCACTGTACTTTTCTCCTGTTGACTGTACTGAATGTAAAAGGGATGCTCAACAACGCGGCCATGCTTACTCCACAGGTCGATTAAAGAGATGCTGGTAAAAACATTCCATGGCTTGTCATCGCTTTGCCGATCATTGCCGTACTTGGGTGCAACTACCTGCTAAGATGAATTTACTATTGAAAAAAAATGCTCAGGATTTCCAGAGGCCGTGCAGGTTGCAGTAGGCGCGTGCGGTTGCCTCAGAGGCCTCTATACAAAAGGTTGCTTCTGGATTCTTACCGGGCGCAAGGTCCTGTCTATACACCTTGCCGTCAGCCACCAGCTCGATCCATTCAATCCAGTGCTTTTCTTCCATGGGGTGAGGTACTGAACCAACACTGACTTTGTAGCCATTATCAACTTTTTCAACTATCGGCACATGCTTTTCCAGTGCAGCGTCAACCGTATTTTCCGACATCAGGTCCATTGGTTGTCCGCAGCAGACCAGTTCACCTGCACCGGTGTGCAGCACCTCGACAATGTTTCCGCAGAGGGGGCACTTGTAAACTTCGTTCTTGTTGGTCATGGTTGTTCTCCTTTGGCTATATGAAGCAGTTAGTTTCCGTCTCCGCCGGGAGCCCTGTCTCTTGAAGTACAGTACATGGCAATATTCGGCGACCAGTATTTTTTTTAATTATAATGAAGGAGGTTGACAAGGTTTTTCCACCACAAAGGCTAATTATTTGCACAACAATGCGTGGGTAAATCAGTCGTTATGCTTGGCCTGGTAATCGGCCAAGCTTTCGGCGGTGGGGATCTGTTAGGGGAGGACCTTGGTAGGTTCGACAGTCTCCAGGGGATCTCAGTTAATTATATTGTTGGTTGCAGCCGATCATTACCCTGAAAAACCGAACCTGCAATCTGTCAGGAAAGTGCAGATTGGCCGTCGTGGGTGATTGAATATTTACAGCGAACAGGACTCTCGACAAGTCCTTTTTTCTTTAAGGCGGTAATCTGGCAGCTGACCTGTTTGGAGTCGAGGCTTGTGGCGGCAGCAATGTCTTTGCTTCCGCAGGCTTCTTTGCTTTTGGCCAACGCTTGGAGGACTTCTCGTTGTTTATCACTTAATTCCTTGGTTCCGCATTTTGATTTACAGGCCATTTTCTTTTTTTCTCCTTTCTTCTTGTTGTTCAGTGGAGCTGCACACGTGGGGCAAACTCCATAAAATTCTACCCGACAACCCGATATTTTGTAACCGTGACCCTCCCCGGGCGGCAGGGTAACCTCTTTTTTGTCGGTAAGTTCAATATTGTCGACCCGGTGGCACTGGACACAGTAGATGTGGTCATGCTGTATAAGGTTCCAGTCAAATCTTTTCTGTCGTCCGCTTATTTCCAGCTTGTTGATCAGGCCGGCTTCCGACATGATCTCAAGGTTTCTGTAAACTGTTGCCAAGCTGATACGCGGGAGCTTCTTTTTTACTTTTTCATAGAGTTCATCAGCCGTTGGATGGGTAGTGCTTTTTTTTATTTCATCAAGAATAACTTCACGTTGGTGAGTCATGCGTAATAATTTGTTCATCGCCGGCACCGGATATTAAATGTTAAATATTATTTTTGTTAAAAGTAGTTGATAACTATTACCTTGTCAAGGGGAAATAATTTCGCTCTACTTTTCACCGGACATGTATTTGAAGAAAAAGAAAACCGGGAACAGGTGGCGCTGTTCCCGGTGTGATGGCTTCGCTGAAGCTAGGGGGGCGGGGAGGGGCAGGGGGCAAAGTTATTCAAGAATAAAATCATCCCGCCGGTTCTGTGACCAGTCAAAGTCTGTTTGACCAACGAACAGTGGCCGCTCTTCACCATAACTCACGGTACGGACACGGTATTCCTCAACCCCAAGTTCAATAAGATAGTTTTTTGCATTCAAGGCTCGCCGTTCACCGAGGGCCAGGTTGTATTCATTGGTGCCACGCTCATCAGAGTTTCCCTCTATGACCAAGTTGCGACTTGGGTTGGCCTTCATATAGTCGGCATTTTGTTCCAGTCTGGAGGCTTGGTCATCACGGATGGTCGCTTGGTCAAAGTCGAAGTATATCGGTAACATCTCGCTGGACGAACGACCGTATGTTTTTTTGTATTCGTCACTGTTCTGGTCGGCACTGACTGAAAATCCACCTAATGCTTCGCCGCTTTCGCCACCGGCATCCAACGGTTCTTCACCGGGGGTCATCTCTTCTGTTATGGTCCCCTGTCTCCCCCCGGCACCATAAGCATCTTGTTCTTGCGTACCGGTGGCAGCACCTTGAGAAGAGTAGGTTGGTACCGGCTTTTTGCTGCAACCACCTGATACAATGAGAGAAAAGACAAAAAAAGCAAGGAGAAGCTGGCAAGTCAGGGTCTTCATGGTGCGTCCTCGTTAGTGTTCAATGGTATTTTTCAAGGTAGCCTTCGGTGAAAGAAGTAAATTTTGTCAACTATCCTACTTGCTTCAAGTGGATTGCGTCAAGGGAAAGATGGTGGCTTTATCTACTGCTCGTTTTGAGCTCTGAATTGTTCTTCTGCGGCAGTGGGAATACTGTGTATTTGTTTTTATTGCCACCATTATCATTGAATGGTACATCACCAATTATCCGGACTATTTTCCACTTACCCTTTCAGGAGGTTGTTATGTTAAAAAAAGCATTGTTGACTCTTTTTGTCTTATCTGTTTTTGGTGGCTCAGCTTGGGCCGAGACTAAAATTGTCTTTGCTGTTGATGCTACCTGGCCCCCTATGGAGTTTGTCGATGCGCAGAAAAACATTGTCGGTTTTGCCATTGATTTTCTCAATGCAGCCGGTAAGGAGGCTGGTTTTACTCCGGTCTTTAAAAATACGGCGTGGGATGGAATCTTTGCCGGCCTGGCTGCTGGTAAATATGACGCCATCAGTTCTTCTGTTTCTATTACCGAGGAGAGGAAAAAGGCCATGGATTTCAGTGACCCGTATTTTACGGTGCGACAGGCCTTGATTGTTGCCAAGACCTCTGCAGTGAAAAGCCTGGGTGACTTAAAGGGGAAGAAGGTTGGTGGCCAGATCGGCACCACCGGTTATTTTACCATCAAAGCTGCAGAGGGGGTTATCCCTAAGTCATATGACGAGATAGGGCTTGCCATGGAAGATTTGAATGTGGGCAGGATTGATGCCGTCGTCTGTGATGATCCAGTGGCCGCCAATTATGCAATTCTTAAATACAAGGACACATTAAAAATTGCTGCGGTTATCGAAACCGGCGAGGTGGAATATTACGGTTTTGCCGTAAAAAAAGGAGATAAAAAAACCTTGGACCTACTCAACAAGGGTATTGCGGCTGTCAAGGCCAAGGGGATTGATGTGGAATTGAATAAAAAATGGATTGGCCAGTAAAGGCTAGCTTCATCGTTTAAGGCTTGGGAGGTCTGCTTCTCAAGCCTTTTTGTATATGCTTTAAATTTTATAGAGTTATTCAATGTCCGATCGCGAAGTGAAGATTGAGATAGGGGATGGTGCCGCTCTCCCGGACCCAAAAGATAAGGGCTTGGTTTCCGCCTGGTGGATTGCCCTTGCTGGAACTGTCGGCCTGTTGATCATCTTGCCGCTGGCCAAACCTGACCCTTATGCCAAGGTTCTGCAGTTTATCCCCGATGGTATCCTGGTAACCTTTGAGGTGACCATCGCTTCCATTTCCCTGGCCCTTGTCATCGGGCTGTTGACCGGTCTTGGCCGGATTTCCAACAATCGATTTATCAACCTCCTTGCTTCACTCTATGTCGAGGTTGTTCGCGGTATTCCTCTCCTGGTGCAGTTGTTTTATATCTACTTTGCCCTGGGAAGGTTTGTCCGGGTTCCTGATCTTGTTGCCGCCATCATTGCGCTGGCCTTTTGTTATGGAGCCTATATGGGGGAGGTTTTTCGTGCCGGAATCCGCTCCATCGATTTCGGTCAGAGTGAGGCTTCGCTCTCACTGGGGTTTAATCAGCGACAGACAATGGCCTATGTCATTCTTCCTCAAGCCTGGCGGACAATTCTGCCGCCGGTTGGGAACGAGTTTATCGCCCTGCTTAAGGATACCTCGTTGGTTTCCATTCTGGCGGTTTCCGATATTCTCCGCCGCGGTCGGGAATACGCCTCAGAGAGTTTTAATTATTTCGAAACCTATACCACTATCGCTCTGATCTATCTGCTGATTACTCTGGTTCTCTCTAAGCTCATCTCCAATATGGAACACCGCCTCAGTCACTATGAACGTCGCTGACCCGATTATTCGGATACAAAACATCAACAAATATTTTGGCACATTCAAGGCCCTGGATGAGGTTTGTCTGGATGTAACCGTCGGAGAGAAAGTTGTGGTGCTCGGCCCTTCCGGTTCCGGAAAATCAACCCTGCTACGGGCGATCAACAGGTTGGAGACTATTGATTCGGGCTCAATTGTGGTGGATGGGCGTGACCTGTATTCACCGGGTGAGGATATCAATGCAATTCGCATGGAACTGGGGATGGTTTTTCAGAGTTTTAACCTGTTTAAGCACAAGACTGTGTTGGAGAATCTGACTCTGGCTCCGATTAAGCTCAAAAAAATGGCTAGGGCACAGGCTGAAGAGTTAGGACTGACCCTGCTTGATAAGGTTGGAATCAGGGATCGGGCAGCGCATTACCCGGTACAGCTGTCCGGCGGTCAACAACAACGGGTGGCCATTGCCCGAGCCCTGGCAATGGAGCCCAAGATCATGCTCTTTGATGAGCCGACCTCGGCGTTGGATCCGGAAATGATTGGTGAGGTTCTCGATGTCATGGTGACATTGGCACGTGAAGGCATGACCATGGTGGTGGTGACGCACGAAATGGGGTTTGCCCGGGAGGTTGCCGATCAGGTTGTCTTTATGGATCAGGGCGCAATTGTTGAGATGGCTTCGCCGGATCTTTTTTTTGATAACCCGCAGCATGATCGCACGAAGCTTTTTCTTGAGCAGATTCTATAACCTTCATCACCTTTGAC
>CALZIH010000030.1 GCA_945787305.1 uncultured Desulfobulbaceae bacterium
ATACGGCCCGGTTCGTTTTCGGGATTCAGGCGATTGATGATGGCAAGAACATCATCAACGTCATGTTTGGGGCCGACCTTCATACCCAGCGGATTGAGTACCCCGCGCAGAAATTCTATATGGGCGCCGTCAATCTGCCGAGTGCGATCGCCAATCCACAGCATGTGGGCGGAACAGTCGTACCAGCCGCCTCCTGTTGAATCTTCACGGGTCAAAGCCTCTTCATAGCCAAGAAATAAGGCCTCGTGCGAGGTGAAGAATTGGGCCTGTTTCATTTGCGGCGTATCGGTGGGTATGCCGATAATTTCCATAAAATTCAGGGCCCGGCTGATCTGTCTAGCCAGTCGCTCATACGAACGACCCATGGGGGACTGCTTGACAAACTCCTGATTCCAGGAATGCACCCTATGCAGAGAGCCAAAACCGCCGCGGGTAAAGGCGCGGAGAAGGTTTAAAGTTGCAGCCGACATATTATACCCCTGAACCATGCGATTGGGATCGGGAATCCGCGCCTCAGGGGTCGGATCAACTGAATTAGCCATATCGCCACGATAACTGGCAATTTCAACGCCGTTAACCATTTCCATATCACTGGAGCGAGGCTTGGCATACTGGCCGGCAATCCGTCCCACTTTGACCACCGGCTTGCCGCCGGCATAGGTGAGGATAACGGCCATCTGCAGGAGTACCTTCAAGGTTTCACGGATTGTTGGTGCTGTACAACGGGCAAACTCTTCAGAACAGTCACCACCTTGCAACAAAAAGGCCTCGCCGCGGGAGGCTTTGGCCAGCAACGTTTTCAAGTCACGAATCTCTCCGGCAAAAACCAACGGCGGTAATCCGGAAAGCGTTTGTAAAGCCTCTTCCAGTTTTTCTTTATCCGGCCAGTTAGGCTGTTGCAGGGCTGTGAGGTTCTGCCAACTCGATTTGTTCCAATCGGTCATTGTAGTCATGATCATTCCTTAGCTATAGAGTAAAAAAGTATGTATTCTCCCAAAAGGAGTGTAGGTTTGAAATTACAAAGGCACAAGGACACGGTCCTTCCGTGTCCTTGTGCCATGGTAACCTGAAAAAAAGGTTATATGTTGCCACACAAACCTTTACGGCAACTTACAGCTCTCGTCCCGACAGCAAACCTCAAGATCAAAGGCGTTCAAAATGCGCAGGGCTTTGTCACGCTGTCCAGGATCGGTATAGGGTTCAAATTTCGCCTCTGTTCTCAATTCACCAGCCCGAGCCCGGTCAGGTATAGCCTCCATTCCGGTTGCCAGCACCTGACCACGCTCTGTTTCCAAAAACTCCGCATCCCGGCCGTTGGTTACAACCACAAAAGGTATACGATACCCAGGTTCAAAAACACGAGCTGCGGCAATAGCCGGTTTTTCTCTGGTAACCAATGACCCCGGACCGTAACGAAGGAGAAAAAGCCGTTTGCCTTCCACCTGAACGCTCAATTCAATGAGAGAACGAACATAAATCGAATTAAAGGTGGTCTCAATGACCAGCCTCGGTTCAAGCTCTTCTTTGGCATATCCCTTTTCTTCAACCAGCATCCGGGCAAGCTGCTGCCGGATCCGCTCATCGTCGGTATCCGGCAGCTCAACCTCTGTCAGGTAATCAGTGAGGGCACCATAAACCATATGATGGCCTGAAGTTGATGGCTTCACCGGCATGGCTCAGGGAACTTGAATTACAGCTCCAGCCAGGATTCGGAAAAGACGGTCTGTCCCGAAAGGGCCTTGTAGGTTTTGTAATGCTCCAGGGCTGTACCTTCGAGGGAGGACGGATCAGGATCATTACCGTCCATCATTCCGTGTACCAGATCAACCAGATTCTGACGCTCACCCTTACAGATAGCCATCAACTCGGCATCATAGGAGTTGACGATCGCAGTGGAAATACCGTATTTCATCAACATGATCAGGTAGGTACGATCCAGATATTTGCGCAGGTGCTCGGCAACGCCATTGGAGACATTAGAAAGACCGACCGTGGAACCTGAACCGGGGGCGATATCCGCCAGCATCATCATGAACTCAAGGCCGGAGGCTATCTGGTCGGCACCAAGGGTGATGGGGGTTCCGATGGGATCAAACAGAATTTTTTCATTGGCAATACCGGCCTCGTTCAAGGCCATCATCAGATCAACGGCCATGGCGGCACGCTCGTTTGAATCACGCGGCATACCGTCTGGACCCCAGAGTAGTGCGATGACATCACAACCAGCCTCGGCAGCCACGGGGATCAGCTTCTCCATACGTTCCGGCTGGGCTGAGATGGAGTTCATGATCGCCTGGCTCTTGTTGGCGACCACCTTGAAACCGGCTGCCATGGCATCGGTATTCGTGGTGTCCAGACACAGCGGGGTGTCCACTACCGCCTGTACCGTTTCCACAGCCCATGGCATCAGTTCGGTTCCATCCTTTCGCGCAGGCCCGATATTCAGATCCAGGTACGCTGCACCGGCCGCAGCCTCTTCTTTGGCCATCTCCTGAACCGGGGCGGGGTTTCTTTCTTTCATGGCATTACCACTACGGGTTCCCATGATATTGATGCTCTCGGCTATTGGTTTTACCGTTATTGCCATTTCTGTTCTCCTTTGTTAAAATCTTCTCTGGATTTAAAATCTTACGAGGAACTTGTTCCCTTGTCCCTCACTCCTGACAGAGTGGGAAAAGGGATGTTTGGTCACACGTAACTCCGCAGGGCTGGGCCGGAAATTGGAGGCGCAGCCTCTACCAACGGTGAAAATTCGCTTGCAACGTAACGTTCAAACGCATTTCCCGGTAAACAACTCGCAACCTGACAGCTTACGAAACGACCTGGATTGATTCAGGTAAAAAGCCGCTGCCGTCGGTGCAACTGAGTGATTTCATTACTCACATCAGAACTTGATAATTAATCGTATTTTTGCGCATTTGTCAATCCTCAAATTCCGGTGTTTTCCCCGCCGACGACTTGACGATTCCACCTGTGCCCTGTTGACACTTACCCTTCTGCTGCTGACCAGCAGTGGCTGCATGGACCTACGCCCGGAATTGGATGAGCCGCTGCCAACGGACTTTCCCCTCCAGTTTTCCCTGTACACTCCAAAGCAAAACAGCTCCGAACCCTGGTGGCATGAGTTCGGTAGCGAGGAACTCAACCGCCTGCAAACGGTGGGCCTGATGGATAGTCCCGATCTCCATATCGCCTGGGCCCGCATGCGGCAGAGCAAAGCTGCTGCTGAAAAAATCGGCGCCGACCGGGTACCTGACCTGTCACTGGCAGCAACCGGCGCAACGCTACGCAGCAGAGATTCTTTTGGCCAGGAACAGACCTTTGATGATTTCTTCCTTGGCCTCAACTCCTCCTGGGAGGTCGATCTCTGGGGAAGAGTTCAGGCCGCTGATGAAAGCGCTCTTATTACGGCGCAGGCTGCTGAAGAAGACGCCTATGCCACCGCCCTCAGCCTTAGTTCCCAGATTGCAGATGCCTGGGTCGAGCTGCTCAACCGGCGCCAGCAGGAACAACAACTGGCAGAACAGTTGACAATCAACCAAAGACTGCTGGAACTCATAGAAATGCGCTTTATGATGTCCAGGGCCAGTGCGCTGGATGTCTACCAACAGGGGCAAACGGTCAAAGCCATTGAAGGCGGCCTGATTACAGTCCGTGCACAGGCACAGCTCTTTCTACATCAACTGGCCCTGCTCACCGGCAAGGCCGCCACCAACGAGCTGGAACTTAAGCAAAGGAGCTATCCGGAAACCGGGATGATTCCGGCCACAGGACTGCCGGCAGACCTGCTCGCTGCCCGACCTGATATCCGCGCGGCGGGCCTGCGCCTGCAATCATCAACCTGGAGCGTTGCCGCCGCCCGGGCCGATCGTTTACCCAAACTGCAACTGGATGCATCATTTAATTACAGTTCCCAGATCCTCAACAACCTGCTTGACACCTGGATCCTGCGACTGGCCGCCAGCCTGACCGGACCGATATTTGACGGCGGTAGAAAAAAAGCTGAAGTCAAGCGGACCCTCGCCGTTGTCGATGAACGAATAGCTGAATATCGAAAGGTCGTTCTGACGGCAATCCGTGAAGCAGAAGACGCTTTGGTCAGGGAACAGGAATTTCGCCACACCATTGACAATATCGACCAGCAGATTGTACTCACCGAAAATGGCTATCGGGAGGCAACCTGGCGCTATTTGAACGGCCTTTCCGATTTTCTCCCGGTCCTCCGGGAACAGATCAACCTGATCACCTTAAAACTGGATCGTATTCGAGCAGGCAGCGACCTGTTGAAATCCAGAATAGCCCTGCATAAAGCACTTGGCGGCAGCTGGCTCAATACACTCACTCCACCCCCTGGTCAAAAACCATGAGTTCCAGTCAACAGCATCCAAAGCAGGACCCTCTGCCAGCAGGCAGTCCGATGCCTAAAAAATCCAGGCGGCAAACACTCCTGGCAATCGTCAGCGTCCTTCTCCTCATAGGTGGTGGATTTATCATGGCCAGGTACTTGCTGCAAAGCAAGCCCACGGCAAAACGTAAAACACCTAAAACTCTGAAAACGGCTGTTCAGATAAAGCAACTCTACCCTGTAGATATCACACATAAAATCGAGGCGATGGGTACGGTACTTGCGGCGGAGGAACTGGCGCTTAAACCTTGGATTTCCGGTCGAGTCGAGTCTATCCACCCCGCCCTGACTCCTGGTGGACACTTGGAAAAAGGTGAGGTGGTGCTTGAACTCAACCGTGATGACTTCAAACTTGCCTTGGAGCAAAGCCGTAATGCCCTGGAAAATGCCCGCATGGATCTGCGCCTGGAAGAAGGCAGTCAGGCGGTGGCCAAGAGGGAATATGAATTGATCAAGGAATATTCCAACACTCCTATTAAAGAGGCACCGATAGATCTGGCCTTGCGTAAGCCCCAGCTTGCCAAAGCCAAGGCAGCGGAGGCTGCCGGGCAAACAGAAGTGGAAAGGGCTGAACTTGACCTTGCTCGAACAAGCCTCAAGACACCATTTAATGCGGTTGTACTGAAAAAAGAGGTTGCGGTCGGCTCCCAGGTCAGCCCCCAGACTGTAGTGGCCGTTCTTGCCGGCAGCGAATCCTTTCACATCCGTGTCAGTATCCCCCGCCGAGATTTGGACCAGATCCTGCTGCCGACGGGAAATGATCAACCCTCGGAAGTGGAGATTACTCCATTGACGGCCACCGGACAAAATACCGTGTACCGGGGCCGACTCCTGCGCATCCTCAACGATGTTGATCCAAACGGTCTCATGCCCCGACTGCTGGTTGAAGTTAAAAACCCGCTCCAGCAACACCCGGACCAGCCATTGCTCCTGGGTTCAGTCGTCAAGGTCATTTTGCCCGGCAAAACCACACGCAACAGCTTCGCCGTACCCAGGACAGCCGTTCGTACTGGTAACACCGTACTGCTGGCAGATGACGACAACAGGCTCGAAATCCGCAAGGTGGAAAGCAGTTGGCAGGATAGTGAGTTCATCTATGTCACTAAAGGTTTACAGCCTGGGGAACGTATTATTCTTTCTCCAGTCGCCGCACCGGTCACAGGTATGGCATTAACCATTGCCGGCAGCCAAAACCCGCAAGGAAAGTTATCCAGTGACTGAACAGGCAAAACCGACCCGGTCAAAGGGCGCTATAGGCTGGATGGCGGCCAACCCGGTTGCTGCCAATATCCTTATGCTCGTATTTCTGCTGGGCGGCCTGTTCTGGGGCCTGCAGATAAAACAGGAAGTCTTTCCGGAGTTTGAAATTGATGAAGTACGGATCCGGGTGGCATATCCCGGTGCCAGTCCCGAGGAGGTGGCCGAGGGCATTATCCTGCCGGTCGAGGAGGCCATAGCCGGTCTTGACGGTATCAGCGAAGTTCGGAGCTCTGCAGTTGAAGGGGTCGGCAGCGTCCGGGTGGAGGCCCTACGCGGCATAGACCTGCAGCAACTGAACCTTGATATAAAAAGTGAAGTCGACCGGATCACGTCCTTTCCCGAAGAGGCCGAAGAACCGGTCGTCACTGTTCCAGTTCGCCGAAGGGCGGTTATCAGCCTTATCCTGTACGGAGAGCTTCCGGAATCTGTTCTACGTGAAACTGCGGAAAGGGTCCGGGACCAGCTGCTGCAGGATGCACAGATCACACAGGCAGAGCTTATTGGCGAACAACCTCTTGAAATTTCAATTGATATAGCCCAGGATACTCTCCGCAGTTATAACCTTAGTCTGCAGGAGGTCGCAGCCCGTATCCGTCAGGCGTCCCTTGATCTCCCCGGCGGCACCATCAAAGCCAGCTCGGGACAGGTCCAACTGCGGATGAAAGAACGCCGTAACGTGGGTAACGAATTCGGTAACCTGCCGATCGTGACCTCCAGTGACGGTTCCCAGTTACTGCTGCGGGATATCGCCTCCATTAACGACGGCTTTGCTGAAACCGATACCTTTCTCACCTACAACAACCAGCCTGCCATTGGTATCGAAGTTTTTCGGGTGGGTGATCAGGGACCGATCGAGATAGCCGATGCGGTGCGGCATCACGTCAACGAATTGACGGCCACCCTGCCTGCCGGTATTTCCGTGGCCGCGGTCGATGACCGTTCCGAGATCTATAAACAACGGATTAACCTGCTTCTTAAAAATGGCTATATCGGCCTGCTGTTGATTTTTATCCTGCTTGGCTTTTTCCTTGAACCCCGGCTCGCTTTCTGGGTGACCATGGGAATACCGGTCTCCTTTCTCGGTTCCCTGCTCTTTCTTCCTTTCTTTGACGTCTCCCTCAACATGGTCTCGCTCTTTGCCTTTATTGTGTCTCTGGGCATCGTGGTCGATGACACTATAATTATCGGTGAAAACGTCTACCGCCTTCGCCAGCAGGGCTATTCGACACTTAACGCTGCGGTGAAAGGAGCCAGAGAGATGGCCGTACCGGTCACCTTTGCAGTCCTGACAAATATTATCACCTTTATGCCGCTCTATTTTGTTCCCGGCGTGATGGGCAAGATCTTCCGTAATATTCCACTGGTCGTTGTCGCCGTCTTTCTTATCTCACTTGTGGAAGCGCTTTTTGTCCTCCCTGCCCATCTCGGTCATCAGAAACCACTCACCGGACGAATCGGTTTGACCATTACCGGATGGCAGCAACGTCTCAGTAACGGCATCAGCAATTTGATCAATACGATCTATACCCCTTCTTTGGTTTTCTGTCTCCATTTTCGCTATATCACTGTTGCCGCCGGCATCGCCATTCTTCTGATTACCGGAGCCTATATCAAAAGCGGCCGCATGGGTATGACCATGTTTCCTCGAGTCGAATCTGATAAGGCCTATGCCAACTTTACCCTGCCGGTGGGGGCACCGGTGGAACAGACCGCCGGGGTTCAGCAACAGCTGCTTCGCGCCGCTGAAACCATTGCCCGGGATAATGGTGGTGAGCAGTTGGTGCAAGGGATGCTCTCTCAGGTCAACGGGAACAACTGCTGGATCAAGGTCTACCTTACCCCGCCGGATATCCGGCCCCTGTCCACAGCCGATTTTGTACAAAAATGGCGAAAAGTGAGTGGTCCGATACCCGGCCTGGAAAACCTGAGTTTTAAATCGAACTTCGGCGGCCCAGGTTCTGGAGCATCCCTGACCCTTGAGCTGCAGCACCGGGACAACCTTACCCTCCGGCAGGCAAGCAGTGAACTGGCAACGGTTCTGGAAAGTTTTCCCATGGTCAGCGATATTGATGACGGGTTTACCAGGGGAAAAGAACAATTTGATTTCCGCCTGCTGCCTGCCGGGTACCACCTTGGCCTGCGGCCTGAAACAGTAGCTCGGCAGATACGGTCTAGCTATTATGGCTTCGAGATCACCCGCCAGTTACGTGGCCGCAATGAGATCAAAATCATGGTTCGCCTGCCTGAAAAGGAACGCAACAGTCTTCGCTCCCTTGAAACCATGATGATTCGCATTCCCGGCAATGGTGAAGTACCTCTCTCTACGGTTGCCTCCATTACACCGGGAAGGGCATATACGGAAATAGAGCGGCGAGATGGTCGCCAGGTGATTCAACTGACCGCCGACGTAACTCCACCCAGCCAGACAGACCAGGTGACCCAAAGCTTGAAGGCCGATATCCTGCCTGGGCTGCAAAGCAGTTTCCCCGGCCTGGCTTTTGATTTTGCCGGTAAGCAGTCGGACAGGAAAGAATCCATGCAGGCTTTAGCTAAGGGCATGGGTACCGCCATGCTGCTGGTCTACGTTCTCCTGGCGGTCGTTTTCCGTTCCTTTACCCAGCCGGTCATCATCATGACGGCCATTCCCTTTGGCACTGTCGGTGCGGTTATAGGGCACCTGCTTCTGGACTACTCTTTGAGTTTAATCTCCTTTTTCGGTATTGTTGCGCTCTCAGGCGTGGTGGTTAATGACGCCCTGGTCCTGATTGACCTGGCCAATCGCAAACAACTCAAGGGACACAACAGCTATAGCGCTATTGTCAATGCAGCGGTCTCCCGATTCCGCCCCATCATCCTGACCACCATGACCACCTTTTTCGGCCTTCTGCCGATGATCTTTGAAACGTCGCGTCAGGCACGCTTCCTCATCCCCATGGCCATCTCGCTCGGATTCGGCAGCCTGTTTGCCACCTTCATCACCCTGGTTCTGGTCCCTTCACTCTTTCTCATACTTAAAGACATCAAACTGTTATACACTTCGAGGCCTTACAATGAAACGGATTACAGGAAAGCGGAACAACAAGACATCTGAAGTTGATTAAAGGTGCATTCCCAATCCTTCATCCGGCTTTCTGACGCAAGGGGCAGCTAACGGCTGCAGCCGTTCTCCCTTGATCCAGAAATTCGACAATTGCTGATCATGTTCGACAACATCGTCGACCCTCCCCCCATGAACAAATGGATCAAGCGTTTGCAAACCCACCTCAACCCGCACAACCATTTGGTATATTTAGCTTTTACATTATATTTGGATTTGGCACTTCCTTTGCTTTATAGAGAGCAACACACAACAACATCCTGAAGACAAACAGAGCAACTCTATGGAGGTACAATCATGAAGATGACAACAACACTGACCGCAGCAATGCTTTTTGGCGCCCTGAGCCTAAGTGGTGGCTTGCTAGTTGCGGGCGACCTGCCCACACGGGGACCGATTCCCTTTGCCGCGTGGGATGCCGATGGCAATGGCGCAATTGACGAAAAGGAGTTTACCAATGTTCGTGAACAACGACAGAATGAAAACACAACAGATGGTCGCTTGGGTAAAAACATGGCGTCTGCTCCAACCTTTGCCCAGATAGACGGCGATAGTGATGGTCAGATCACTGAAGAGGAACTGACGGCCATGCAGCAGCGACAGTTCCACAAACGAGGCATGGGAAGAGGCCATCGTGGTGGAGACTGCGGAATGAAGCAGGGTCTGGCCCAAGGTTACCAAGCCATGGATGCCGAAACCAAGCAAATCCATGACGCCTTTTGGGCCGACACTGCTGAGCTGAGAAAAGAAATTGCAATGAAACGTGCTGAAAAAAGAGCTGTCATGCAGTCAGCCGATCCCGATCCGGATCAAGCTGCACAGCTGACCCGTGAACTGCTTGAACTGCGCAGCCAGATGATGGCCAAGGCCGATGAGGCCGGTATAGATTTCGGACCGGTCGGTGGAAAAGGTTGCGGGAACGGCTGTAAAGGACAGGGAAACAGAGTTCGTAGATAATTTTTCCATCTCCTCCCATCTCAACCCCGGTCAAATTCAAGCCCTCCGGGGTTGTTATCTTCCTCCCTCGATGTATACGAGACAGCGCTGTGAGTAGGGGCCATCAAGCTTGCAGCGTTATCCGCTTCTACCCACACCCCACTATCCCGGCTACGACGGTATAGCTTCTTTTCTAACAACCTCTCTGTACTACGCCCTGGATCATGCTTATAGTATGTTGATTAACGGGCCGTACTATCGCCGCGATCATAGACACACAATACGAGAAGAGGCCAGAGATGAAAGAGGCAATGTTCTATCAAGCCGGAAAAGGCAATGAGGTTATCTGCGGACTGTGCAATCATCACTGTCACATAAAGGAGGGGAAAAGAGGAATATGCGGAGTGCGTGAGAACAGGAACGGCACCCTGTTCAGTCTGGTGTATGGTCGACTGATTGCTGAAAACATCGATCCCATCGAAAAAAAACCGTTATTCAATTTTCTGCCCGGCAGCAAAGCGTTCTCCATCTCAACCGTCGGCTGCAATTTCCGCTGCCTCCACTGTCAGAACTATAACATTTCCCAATACCCGCATGCACATGGTGGGGAAATCTCTGGAAAGAATTACACCCCCGAAAGTGTGATCGAAAATGCTGTGCAAACCGGTTGTGCCAGTGTCTGCTACACATACGTCGAGCCGACAATCTTTTATGAATTTGCCTACGACTGCGCAATCCTTGCCCATGAACGACAACTGAAAAACGTCTTTGTCAGTAACGGCTATATGACCCCGGAAGTATCCCGACATCTGGCCCCGGTCCTTGACGGAATCAACATCGATGTCAAAGGATTTACCGACGACTTTTACAAGAAGGTCTGCAAGGCCCGCCTCCAACCGGTTCTCGATAACGTCCGGCTCATGCATGAACTCGGAGTATGGGTGGAAGTTACCACGCTTCTTATCCCCGGCCTCAACGACTCAGATGATGAGCTGCGCGATATTGCCCGGTTCATTTACTCTGTTTCACCGGCCATCCCCTGGCATGTGACCGCCTTCCATCCAACCTATAAAATGATGGACCGGGAACGTACTCCGGTCGCCACCCTGCGCAAGGCCCGTGATATAGGACAAGCAGAAGGCCTGCACTACGTGTATGAAGGTAATATTCCCGGCGAGGGCGGGGAAAACACCCACTGTCCGGATTGTGGTACGGAACTGATCAGTCGATTCGGTTTCAGTATCCGACAGATCAAACTGACTGCTGGTCGATGCAGTGATTGTGGCCGGGAAATTGCTGGAGTGTGGAACTGACAACACAATCATTCTTCCATGTTGCCGATGGCCGAAAAACAGAAGACACGTTCGTAAGAACTGAATTTCACTTTGTGTCATGATGAAGATTCGAACACTTTTCGGCTCAATCCTAGCCTATCGCGCTGTTCGCATCGCCCTGGCCCTGCTCTTCCTGCTTGCCGGAATGAGCAAACTCTTCCAACTCGACATCTTTATTATGATCCTGGAGGTCTATGCAGCAGAAGCGCCCTTCCCTGTCCAACAGGAACTCCTGTTACCCATCGCTCTCTTTATCGGTGTACTGGAATGTATCACCGGCATAGGCCTTCTCTTTGACCTGCGGGGATTTTTGCTGCTGACAGCAGCTCAAATACTTATTTTTATAGGTGTCCTCATCTTCGGTATTCTGTTGGGACTCGATGTTGATTGCGGTTGTTTTGTACTCCATGACCCGGACCAGCCTATACACGACGGCTTACGCCCGGCCCTCTACCGCGACTTCCTCCTGCTGGCCGCTGTTGGATATCTCTTTCTCTGGAGGAGTTTCTCCTGCAAATCAGAAAAGATATAACATCATCACAACACTGGTCGCTCTGCATGTAGCAATTCTTGTGTTTTCTTGTGTTCATTCCGTCTATTTGTTATACTGTTGACATGGAAAAAAAGGTACAAATCGCCCTGGGCTCCAGGGCGATTTCGTTATTATTGCCCAAAAAATTCATCCGGACCACGTTACCCAGCCTGATCTTCCCGCTACTTTTGATCTTCTTAACCTGCCGCCCTCTTCCGCCCGTCCAGGCCTTTGCCTCGGGGCAACTCGATTTTTTTTATTTCAACCCGGATTCCGTGCAATCAAACTTTTCTCTCCTTACCAGGGGGATGAACCATTTTTTTACCAACAAAGGGTATGAGATCCATTTCCAGGCATTTTCTCAACAGGCGGATTTTGACCTCCTGCTGGCGACCCGTAAACCAACCCTAGTCATGGTGCCCGCCTGGTACTATGAACAGTATGGAAAAGAAAGAGGGCTAACCCCCTTGTTGACTCCACTCAACGGCAACAAAGCGAATTATACCAAGATACTGCTTGAGCGCTCCAGCACAAGCTGCAATGGTTATATAGCAGGCAAGACCGTGGCCGTCACCTCGATGGGACCCAATACTGATAAACAGTTGGCAAAGTTTTTCAACAATGGCCGGACCTTTGATTTTTCAAGCAGTCACATCATCATCACCCCCAAAGATGCCGACGCCCTCTATGCCTTGGCTCTCGGCCAAGTTGACCTTGCCGTGGTCGGAAAAAATACCATTGACCTGATTGGTGCCGCCAATGCAAAAATAGTCTCTATCGTAAAAGAGATTTCACCCTCCAAGCCGGTTCCCATGCCGCTCTTCTGTATACTGGAAGGAGCAACTAGTAGTGAAGAGGCAGCCCGTATCAGACAGATTTTCCTTTCCATGACCGGCGAGCAGCCTCTACCGGAATTCATGGACATGTTACAGTTTAACGGGTGGCAAAATGCGATGCTTTAAAATAGCGCATATCCTGCTGCTCCTGAGTCTGCTGTCGCTCGTCCCCGGCCCTGTTGCAGCCGGTACCGAAGGTTGGGTTGCCGTTTTACTCAGTGATTCTGAACCTATTTATGAGCAACCTCTGCAAACTTTCCGCGCAGCCATGACCCGAGAGGTACGCCCATTCAACCTCCATGGCGATATCCTTCACAATCCACAGCTGAAATCGAACATTTTTCAGGACCCCCCATCCCTCATCTTTGCCCTTGGTGCAAAAGCTGCCTATACGGCCAAACTGTGGACCAAAGACCGGCAGGACATACCGGTGCTCTTTGCCATGGTTCTCAACTGGCAAAAATACACATTGCTAGAGGGCCAGACCAATCTGGCCGGCATCAGCTCTGAGGTCAATCCCGGTAATCAATTCCTCAATCTCAGTCTCCTTGCCCCGAGGGTTCGAAGAATAGGCGTTATCTACAGTAATGAACATTCAAACCAGATTGTGGCTGAGGCAAGAAAAGCTACCAAAATGCTCGGCCTTGAACTGGTTGAACAGCCCATTAGCTCAAATCGATCTTTTCGACGGAGTTACAAAAAGCTCTCTTCCAAAGTCGATGGTATCTGGATTCTCAATGACCCGGTGACCTATACCCTGGACAATATGAACTGGCTACAACAACGTTGCCTTCAGGACAACCTGATCTGTATCGGCCAGAGTGCCAACCTGGTTGAGGTCGGTATCCTTCTTTCCGTACGAGCCGATATCGGCAACATAGGTGCCCAGGCCGCCTCCATGGTGAAAAACATCCTTGATAAAAACCAGTCTCCCACCGCCATAGGGGTCATTGAGCCCCTCGGTACCACCATCAGTGTGAACAAACACACTGCACAACGTCTCGGCCTCACCCTCAACCAGCAAGCCCTGAACTTGGCCACTGAGATACTGGAGTGACGACCAGGAGGATTTTCCATTGTTAGCGAGGAAAATCTGTCGACAGATCGCTCATTTCCCTTGGGGCCAAACAATTTTCCCCTTGCCTTCTCCCCCTAATAGGCCATACACTGGACATACAAGTTACCTTGTACGATCTATTCGTTTTCAATCGAGGAGAAAAGGGGGATGAAAAGGGGGGTGTACCTGCTTATTGGACTGCTGTGTTCCATTGTACCAAGCCTGTCCATGGCAGCAGACAGTCAGAATATGAGTAAGGAAGAACAGGAAGCTAAGGCCTTTGAGGCCATGTTTCCGCAAGGTGCTCCTTCGGAAACAGATGTTTATCGGGCTGACCAGTTGTTGGTCACAGCCACCGGATCACTCAAACCGGTACGGTTAGCTCCCTCGGTGGCAACGGTCATCACTGCCGAGCAGATCGAACGTATTGGTGCCATCACTCTGGATCAGGTGCTGGAAACCGTGCCCGGTCTCCATGTCGAGCCCAACGGCACCGCATTTTTTTCTTCCACCTGGTCCATGCGCGGCCTACATACCGTGCTCAATCCCCATGTCCTTTTCCTGCTCAACTCCGTTCCTTTTGAATTTTCCTACACTGGTGGTCGTCCATTCCACTATAATATGCCGGTGGCCATGATTTCCAGGGTAGAGATAGTGCGGGGACCGGGTTCGGCTCTTTATGGTGCCGATGCCTTTTCCGGAGTGATTAACGTGATCACCTAGGATAACCATGAAATCGATGGAAGCCGCATGGGTATAAGGGGCGGCTCCTTTGACAGCTACGATGCCTGGATCCAGCACGGTGACAGCTATGGTCCCTGGGAGATTGCCCTGGGACTTGAATGGCAAAAAAACCAAGGTGATAACGACCGGGTGATTGACAAGGATTACGTCTCCACCATTGCCCCCGCCCTTTCCCAAACCCCGGGTTCCCTGCCTACCAGTTACGAAGTAGTGGATACCAATGCCGCCATACGTCACAGTAATTGGGAGGGACATCTCTACTTGAACCTCCGAAAAAGCGATGCTGGCCTGGGCTCCCTGCAGGCCCTGGCCGATGGCAGCGAGCTTGATGCCACCAATCTGCTGGCTGACTTGAACTACAGCTATGATAAGAGCTTTCAAGACGTTGTCATGGAGGTTAAGGTATATTATTCCTATAAAGAAGGAGATAATCTCGTACAGCTCCTTCCCGCCTTGTTCCTGGACATGAGGGGTAATCCTATCGTTATTCACCAGGATGGGGGGCTGGAGCTCACTGGGGCATATAC
>CALZIH010000031.1 GCA_945787305.1 uncultured Desulfobulbaceae bacterium
AGCCAAGGGCCTCAAGCATACTGCTTGCAATATTGCGCAGCAGGGGCTCATCATCGACAACCATGATTGTTTCCTGGTTACCGTTCTCAAATTCCGGCTCGGGTTTTTCCGATTGGGCAATAACCTCTGTAGAGGTGGCGGGGAAATACAGTGTAAAGGATGACCCCTGATCACTACTGGCCACGGTCACCGTGCCGTTATGATCTTTCATGGTATTCCACACCACGGCAAGACCAAGACCGGTTCCACTTCTATCCATGACCTTCTTTGTATAAAAGGGTTCAAAAATGTGTTTGATATTCTCTTCTGAAATACCGGTTCCTGTATCGGTTACGGTGAGTACGACATACTCCTTTTCAGCGAGACCGTACGTTTCACATAATTGAAGATCCAGGATTATAGTGGAAGTGCTGAACGTAATGCTGCCAGATCGTTCAATCGACTCAGCTGCGTTTGTCGCCAGGTTCATGATGCATTTTTTAATATGAACAGGCGAGCAGAAAATGCATGGCAGACCATCGACAAATTTCTGCCTAAATTGAACTTCGGGATGTAAAGAAAGCAGGTGTCGGTATTCCGGAGAATCAAGGTATTCGGCCACCAAAGAATTCAAGCAGGTCACGGCCTTGGTACTGGCAACGCCACGGGCTACAGTAAGAAGATCGGCAACAATGGCAACTGCGCGTTCCCCTGAATCCTTTATTTCTTCAAGTGGCTTTCGCAGCGGGCTGTCCTCCGGCACCTGCATAAGCAGGAGCTGTGGATATCCGGTAAGACCGGAGAGGATGTTGTTCAGATCATGAGCTACCCCACCGGCCATGAGGCCGATGGCTTCCATTTTTTCTGCTCTATGCATCCGCTGTTCTGCCTTTTCTTTCTCTTTTCTTAAGGCATTATCTTTTTGCTTCAGGGCCGTGAGCTCATCTGTCATGGTGTTGAACGACTGGGCGAGTGTTCCCATTTCATCACGACTGGCAATGGGAATCCTTTGGCTGAAATCGCCTTTACCGATGCTTTCAGCCGCATTGATCAGCCTTGTAATCGGTCTGGTGATCTGATTGGCAAGAAAAAAGGCAAGCACCAGGCCGGCAAGGAATAGTATAACTGCTAGAAGAACAATGGTTTGTTTCAACTGTTGGAGACCACGGGCAAACTCATTGACCGGGAGAGAGGACAGGACCGTCCATTCTCTATCCGGTAGAGGAGAAGAGGCCACAAACTCATTAAGACCATTAATGACGATTTTAGTTATACCTGACTTGATGGCTAAATCTCGCATGGAGTACCCGCTTTCCGTGCGCAATAAGGTTAAAACCTCTTCCGGATAAGGGGAAAGCATGACAGTACCGTTCCGGTCAATTAACCGAAAGAAACCGGTTTTACCAATGGTCGTTTCCGTCATATCGTGCTGAAACCAATCAAGTGCCAGCGTACCGATAATAATGCCGATAAATTCATCGTGGAAATAACCCTGTTGTTGTATGGCTAACTGCAAGGCTGGAGCGTCGATTTCTCGAGAATAAAAAGGGGCCGATACATGAACACTGTTGGGAGCCGCTTGTGCACGTTGCACGATTTTGCGTTCTCTCAGGTCACGATACCTTGTGGAAACTGAACCGTTTACGATTTTTACCTCCTCCACCGCATCTTCATTGAGAAAACTCAACGAGGAAAAAGGCCAGGTATTCTTGGAAAAATACTCGTTGAGCATAGGTGGTTGACGATTTTGCGCATAGACTTCCACGTCCCGGCTATTGGCAATCACATTCAAGTGTTGGGCAACCCTGTCTATATCAATGTTGATATGGTCGGCAAAATGGCCGGAAAACTGTTGTAATTGCTGCTCCTGGCTCGCATGGAGCGAGTTAGCCAAAAAAACATAGCTCCCCCTGCCGAGTACCAGGACGCAAATCAGCAATACTGCCATGTGGGTGAACAGTATTCTGGCGCGAATAGACTGAAACAGTGTCATTGTACGGCTACTGCGAATTCGTTGATAATTTTCTTGGCCTCAGCCTTGGAAAGAAAGTGTACAAATTCTTTTGCTGTATCTGTTGGCGTTCCCTTCCAGGCAAGGGCTAATGGTACTGACAATGGATATAGACCAGAAGCAACGGCATCGACCGTCGGTGCAATATGTTCTACGCTTAACACTCGCAGTTTTGTCCCTTGAAGCATTGCACTGGGAAGGTAACCGATAGTATCAGAATATTTCACGAGCGCTTCCTTGGCTTCAGGGGTTGTGTAGAACGTTTTTCCAGCAAGGCTTCTAATGGCTTTGAGACCCGGTATATGCCGCTCAAGAACTACCCTTGAGGAATCGCCGCCTTCTCTACTGACAACATAGAGTCTTTTGTCCTTACCACCGAGCTGCTGCCAGTTTTGTATCTCTCCGGAGTAAATAGCTATGATCTGTGTATAGGAGAGATTGTCCACTGCGGTTACGGATGGATGGACAACAAATACCACCGGAGAGCGGGCAAACACAACTTCATGTAGATCAAGGGAGATTTCTTTTTCAGTAAGTGGCCTGGCAATACGTGCAAGCTGACTTTTTCCGTCGAGCACCTCTCTGGTACCGCCGCTGCTTCCAACACTATCCGGAACAATGACATTCACTTGGGGATGTTCTTTTTCAAATTTTTCAGCAAGTACACGGAGGAGTTCCTGACTGTCGCCGGTACCGGCAATGGTTAACGTGTCAGCAAAGGCTACGCCAAGTTGCATACAAAACGACAAAAGAGTTACAAGCAATACGTTGCAGATTTTGTGTGTCTTCATAGGTATGGATACAAACAGTGCAGCAGTTAACAGTTCTCATCCCTTCCAGAGTTCAAAGTGAACGAGGTGATGCTATGGAGAGGATAAACGTACAACACAGGGTCATTGGCCAGGGTAAGAACAACCTGTTAAAACAAGGTAATTTTTAAATTTCTCTATCAAAAGAATATCACATCAAAGAGCCCTATTTCAAGCGATTGTTCCTTCTATTCCTTTTTCTAATAAGGTACGAACGGGTGAGGTCTATCGAGCGGAGATCAAGCTGGAAAGAGATATGACAACGACCAGGGAAACCAACATGTTTGTCTTACGGCTTTACAGCAAGGCCGCAGAGGACGCTGGAGAGCAGCAACAAAACTTCTCTTTCGAAGCAAAGGCTAACCTGCCAATACATGCTGCACTTCCTGGTTCAATGCTCTGAGACTGTACGGCTTTTTTATCAACCCCGCGGCCCCGAGCTCAAGAGAGCGCTTCACCTCTTCATGTTCGGAATACCCGCTGATAACTAAAGCTTTTTGCCCTGGATTTATCTTGAGTATTTCTTCATAGGTTTGCCTGCCGTTTATTCCCGGTTCCATGATCATGTCAAGGAGGACCAGATCAAAAGTATCCTTTTGCAGGATATCAAGAGCTTCTTCTCCGGAACGGGCTGTCTTGACAATGTACCCTTGGTTGGCAAGGGATTGTTTAGCGATATCAAGAAGCTGCGGCTCATCGTCCACGACAAGGATTCGGCTGGACTGCTGCGATTGTTGGACAACAGCGATATCGTCCGGTTCATGGACAGTTTCTTCCGTTGCCGGAAAATATAGGGTAAAACTCGATCCCTTGTCACAACTGGCGACCTTTATTGTACCATTATGCTCATGCACCACATTCCAGACCACGGTCAGGCCAAGCCCGGTTCCGCTTCGGCCCATTATCTTTTTACTGTAAAACGGCTCATAGATATGTTCGATGTCCTCTTGTGCTATACCGGGCCCGTTATCATGAACACGAATGAAAACATAGTCGCCGGCATTCAGGTTTGTTTTGCCGGCAACATCTGCCGCGACATATCGCTTGCCTGATGTCAGGTTCACACGAGCCCCTGCCCTTCCGGAAGCGGCTTCCGCTGCATTCAACACTAGATTCATTATGCATTTCTGGAAATGAACCGACGAACAGCAAATGTTTCCGCTGGCAGGATCGAGTTCTCTGACAATCCGTACGTCTGGATGATCATCTTGTATTTTCTTCCATTCCGGTGAGGCCAGAAACTGTTCGATCAAATTGTTGCATTCATGCGGCTCTCTGGCACTGGCCACCCCCCTGGCTACGGTCAGCAGGTCAGCAACCACTGCCGTCGCACGCTGACCTGAATGGAGGATTTCTTCAATAGGTTTTCTCAATTCACTGTCTGGAGCTAGTCGTAAAAGTAACAGTTCCGGGTACCCGGTTATTCCCGCCAGAATGTTATTCAAGTCGTGGGCAATCCCACCAGCCATCAGGCCGATGGCTTCCATTTTTGAGGCTCGGAAGAGCTGTTGTTGCAATTTTTTATTTTCTTGTTCTCTTTTTATACGATCACTAATATCGCGGCAGGAACAAAGGACGGCTGCATGGTCTTCAAAAATAATTCTCCGGGCGCGTATTTCAACTGGAACTTGTATACCGGCGCTGGTAACCTGTTCGGCTTCAAGCTGCGCATAACCGTTGGTCAAAACCTCTTTTAACATAATGTTAATTTGGATCTGATCCTTATCCTGGTAAATTTCCTCAGGACCTTTGCTTTTGAGTTCTTCTTCGCTGTACCCCAGCCTGTTGCAGAACCGTTGATTGGCGCTAAGGTAACGCCCTCCAAGACTGATGATGCTGATTCCATCGGCCGTGTTGTCATACAGGGCGCGATACCGTGCCTCACTGTTTGCCAGGTCCCTGGTACGTTCAACAACTTTTTGCTCCAGAGTATTTCTTGATCGCATTAGGGCCTGTTGTGATCTGGATCGAAACTGTTCATATACGAGCGAAAAGAGGATAACCGTGGCAAAGGAGGGGATGAAACGAACGGCAAAGTATGTATCGTAAAGACTGAACACAGTGGAGTTGATATGAACAATTATGACCACAATGCAAGAGAGGAAAAAGAATAATGTGAAACGAAAGCCTTTTTTGGAACCGAGTAGAAAAAAAGTAAACAACGGAAAGGTATAGCTCCAGAGAAAACCGTACCCAGCTACGCCACCACTGATAAAAAGATAGAGAAACAGGCCGTACATGAGCGAAATACCACCGTAAATACAAAAAGGCAGATACCCTTTACGTCGGAGGAGAACTAGAAGGAAGAGCAAAATTAATGCAGAGAGAAAATCCAGGGTGGCGACCAACAATCCGCCCTGGATGATAGATAGAGAACCGAGGAGGCTGAGAAAAAAAATTCCTATACCGGTGAGGCCAAACATCAGGCTGATTTTTCGTGCCTCATCTTCATCTTTGCTACCGGCCGTTTCCAGACGTTGCCTGATGGCGGAGATATCGTGCTGGAAATATTTCGTATCTTTAAACATGGAAGGACAAACCCCTGACTTTTCTTTCAGGTGCATAAACTTGTGTGAGCCTTATTATTGTGCAGGTAAGAGCACCTGCCTGAAAAAACGGCTCATTGTAATAACAGGCAACAGACGTTGACAGTGTGTGTTTTAACCTCATCAGACAAAGGACACCTTTTTGAGACATTTTTTACAAGAAGTACGCCAATGGAATAATCACACTGAAATCATCATATATTGCACACAAAAAAAACAACACCATAAGAACGCACGTCTTTCTCCATGATTTGACCTCCGGCACCCTCAATCACGGCATCCATCTTCTCAGCCATCTTATGGTCGCACATAAAGCGAAACGTGTCACCGGACACCCCTTTTTCCAGACGCGCACGCACGTCTTTAAGCCCCCATCAACAGTCCCGTCTATAATCAATATCTATCTTAACCCGTTTTCTCATAAGGCTACCTTGAAAAATTGTATTTTCGCCCGACCTCTGCGTTATGCTCAAAATTTTATCCTCGGAATATCAAACATATGCCTGTGGTAAAATTATTCGCATGCCTTGACCTCGAACGAAAATCCTAATTTTTCAAGGCACCCATAAGTAAAGCAACGCTTACTTTCGTTTTCGTTTAGCTATTTTCTTCTTTCCTTTCTTCTTGAAAAGTCTTCTCGCCTCTGCCAGTCTTTGCCCTGCGAGTTCAATGAATTGTTGTTGGGCGCTCCGTTGCTCTCCACGTGCAGTCGGTTTCAGTTGAGTATAAGAGCCGTCGGCCTGCATTTCCCAGGCGCCTCGTCTGTCACTGAGTTGCACATCAAGAATTTTTCTGAGTTCAGCTTGCAGGGGTTTGGGTTCTACAGGCGTCACAACTTCAACCCGATCTTCAAGGTTACGTTTCATTATATCTGCTGATCCGATAAAAAACTCCTCATCGCCATTATTATTAAAATAATAAATACGGCAGTGCTCAAGAAAACGACCGACAATGGAAACCACGCGTATGTTTTCAGAAAGTCCGGTAATCCCGGGGCGAAGTCTACAGGTATCGCGGACGATGAGGTCGACATGAACCCCGGCCTGAGACGCCTTGTACAACGCTTTGGTAATCTCCGTATCTTCCAGGGCATTGGTTTTAAACTGGATCAGTCCATTTTTTCCTTTACCATGCTGGGAAATTTCACGATTTATTCTGTCGAGAAGACCTTTTTTCAGGATCTTGGGAGATGGTAACAATTTTTTGTATTTTCTGGCAGGCGCATAGCCCATGGTCAGATAATTGAACAGTTCGGTTAAATCGTCTCCTATATCGCGGTCACAGGTCAACAACCCAATATCACTATACATACGGGCAGTACCTGCATGATAGTTGCCGGTGCCGATGTGGGCATATCGCTTGAGTCCATTGTAGTCGCGTCGGATAACAAAAACGACTTTGGAATGGGTTTTAAGGCCGACGACGCCATAGGTTACATGGATCCCGGCCTGTTCAAGATACCCGGCCCAGTGTATATTTGCTGACTCATCAAACCGTGCTTTGAGTTCAACAACCACGGCTACCTGTTTACCGTTTTGGGCGGCATCGAGGAGATACTGTATAACCCGAGAATCGGAGGAGGTTCGATATAAGGTCATTTTTATGGCAAGGACCTTGGGATCGACGCTGGCTTCACGTAAAAAACGCTCCACCGACGACTCAAACGATTCATAGGGATGCTGGAGAAAAACCGCTCCTTCTTCGCGAATGATATGAAAAATATTGGGCGAGTCTCCAGCCAGTCTATAATGATCAAGCGGTTGATGCTGGGGAAAATGGAGCTCGGGCCGTTCAATGGAGGCAATCTCAAACAGATCACGTTTGGCCATAATGCCTGGAACGGAAAACACATCGTTATGCACATCAATGCCAAGCTCTGCGGCAAGCATTCCCCTATGGGACGAAGTCATACAACTGCCGACCTCCAGGCGAACAATTTCGGCGAATTTTCGGTCCCGCAGGGCGGTTTCGATCATGGCGAGCAAATCATTGGCCTGATCCAGCGTTTTTTCAGTGATCGCATTTCTGGTCACGCGAAAAAGTTCGCAGTTTTCAATTACCATCTCCGGAAAGATAGCGGACAAATTGTTAGCAATAACATCTTCAAAACGAACATAGAGATGGTCAGCGCCTATCTGGATAAACCGAGGAATACCTGTACCTGTGGGTACTTTGATACGATTGAGAAAAATATGATCATCCTCCTTGAATCTTGTGGCAACAAGCAGATTCAGGGAGAGGTTGGAAATAAAGGGAAAGGGATGTGCCGGGTCCATCCCCTGCGGCGTGAGCAATGGGTAAATATTCCCAAGGAAGAAAGTATCTATTTCTTGTCTCTGGGTCTTATTCAATTGCTGATAGTTGACCAGGCGAATGTTTTCCTTGCCAAGGAGCTGCAGGAGCTGCCCTTCGAGTTGCTGTTGTTGTGCAAGCAGGTCCCTGACAACTTCATTGCATTCAGTGATTTGCTGACCCGGAGTGCGGCCATCAACAGTATGTTTTGTTACCCCTGCTCCAACCTGTTGCTTCAGGCCGCCGATACGTTTCATGAAAAACTCATCGAGATTGGAACCGATGATGGAAAGGAACATAACCCTATCCAGCAGAGGCGTACGGCTATCTTGTCCTTCGTGAAGGACCCGACGGTTGAACTCAAGCCAGGTCAATTCCCGGTTAAGGTACAACTCCGGGGAGGAAAGATCAAATTGATGCCCTTTCATCTCTGTAATCTGTTGCTGCTCAGACATGCTCTCTGCTCCAAATACAATCAATGTATAAAATCAGGATCAACGCGGTACGTTTCAGTGCGCAGTGCTGACCCTTATTGTTCTTGCTTGTAGCCGGGAGGGAATTGGTTAAGTATTTTTTGTACATACTCCTCAATGGTTTCCCCTGTTTTTTCCTGACTGCTTTGAGGGCTTACAATCCCGGTTCCAAGACCTCGCCAGATGAGCTCTTCCTGTTTGCGATCAACGATATCTATAACAAGTGTACCTTCCGTGTAGTAGCTGACATCTACCCGACCACCGTAGGCACCGCCTCCCCACCAAGAATCGTACAAGGGATCTCTGTAATACCCGCGCGGTCCTCCCCAGTCGGTCACCCGCATCTTCTCTTTCAAACCGGCGTGAATGGCGACAAGGACATCGGCAGATGCCTGGTCGGTGAGAGAGTAGCCTCTACCCTGAAGATACTTGTCAATTGACAGCGCTATACGTTTATACAAAAGGGGGTTATCGGCCAAGCTGTCGCCCGGTACCTGGACTTTTTTCCAGCTATAGGTCCTGATGGTTGAAAATTCGGCATCAGGATCAAAGTCGGAATGAACCTGTACCGAACTGCATCCGTATGAGAAAACCAAAAAGGCAATAAAAATACAGTGGTAAAATTTCAGCAACATATCTGTCTCCTTTTCACTATAAACAGGAATAGTTATCTTTAACTCAATATAGAGAGGTTGTACAGGACAAACTGGAACACATTATATTTTGTGATTACCATCAAAGCTCACCTGTTCCTACTTGGCGAGGGGACTGATTTTATTTTTCTATACCGGGGAGAGAATACTTTTCACCACAAATGTCTATTTAACTCGTTGTTTCATATAATATAAATAGAAAATAGTTAATCTGTCTCCCGGATTGGTGAAAAAAATTCAGTCCCCTGCATCGAGACCGCACTGGCATTGCTACTTAATAGCTGAGCTTTGATGGTAATCAGCTTAAATTTTTTCTCACATGCCACGGAGTTATTTGCTGTAATTTATAAAAATGCGTATAGTTAAAATGCTTAACCGGCATGAGCACAGACAACAGTTATAGAATCAGGTTATACCTGAACGCACTCAATCTGTGGAACGGCCTAGCACCCGACGCCAAACTGTAATCACAGGGGGTAAAACATGAAGCTTGCCTTGGCTGCTGAAATGCAGGAACTTGACAGGAAGACCATTGAGGAGTTTGGGGTGCCCGGTATTGTTCTCATGGAAAATGCAGGGCATGGCACGTTTGCTTTTATGGAAAATAAACTGGGTTCTTTTGCAGAAACAACCGTGGTTATTTTTATCGGGCCAGGGAATAACGGCGGGGATGGCTTGGTTATAGCCCGTCGTATACATATGGCCGGTGGGCATCCTCTGCTTCTTTTTGCCTCCCCGCCGCAACGATTACGAAACGATGCGGCCATAAATTATGAAATAACCAAACAGTTAGGTCTTCCCTTTCTTGAGTTGACCGATCCCCTCGATACAGAAGGAATCGCAGATACCATTCTTCATTCCCATGCTCAATATCCGGTTGCCTGTCTTGTTGATGCCCTCTTTGGCACCGGTCTTGCCAGGGACATTTGCGGGCATCTCGAACAAGTGATTTTACTGCTCAACAGGTTCCACCATGAATATTCTTGGCCGGTGGTCGCTGTTGATTTACCCTCTGGAATCAATGCAGATTCAGGTCAAGTGCTGGGGGTGGCTGTTGAGGCGGACCTGACCGTGACCTATGGACTGGCCAAACCCGCCCACGTTCTCCATGGCCGTTCCAAAAACGAACGACTGCATATTGTCGATATAGGTATTCCCTCCGCTCTCGTCCAACAGGCTGCATTGAAAGGTTCAATTGTGACAGAGACGATCAGAAAAAAACTTCCAGCACGCTTGCTGGATTCACATAAAGGCAGCCATGGCCACCTCCTTGTTCTCGGGGGGTCGGCAGGTAAAACAGGGGCTGCAATACTAAGTTGCCAGGGAGCCCTTCGCAGTGGCTGCGGCCTAGTCACTGCCGCCGTCCCCCACGAGCTTAACTCCATTCTTGAAAACAACCTCATTGAAGCAATGACCATCCCCCTGCCTGCTTCAACCATATCTCTATCGGATGCAGATTATGATTTTATATATCGGAATATGGAAGGGATGGATGCGGTTGTTCTCGGTCCAGGTATCGGCCTTGATGAAAAGACCAGAGCCCTGGTTGTACGCTTGTATCAAAAGATTTCCCTGCCCATGGTGGTCGATGCCGATGCCCTGAATATACTAGCCCTTCAGCAGAATATCCTTGCAAACCCCGGCGGAGATCGGGTCTTAACGCCTCATCCCGGCGAGATGTCTCGGCTGACAGGTCAAACAACGACCGAAATTCAAAAGGACCGGATTGCTGCGGCTCTCCGCCTCTGTCAGAAGAGCGCGTGTGAGGTAGTCACCGTTCTTAAAGGTGCCGGCACCATCATTGCCAACGGAAATGGCAATTGGGCCATTAATACAACGGGCAACCAGGGAATGGCTGCAGGGGGAATGGGAGATGTCCTGGCCGGACTGATCGGCGGCTTGCTGAGTCAAGGTCTGGCCCCTTGGGATGCAGCCCGTGCCGGTGTATATTTGCATGGCCTTGCCGCTGACCGGCTGCAGCGAAAAACAACCTACGGCTACACGGCCTCTGAGGTTGCCGAAACCTTACCCTATACTATCAATGGTGTTGACTGACCATAAAACAACAAGGAGAAAAGTATGAAAAAGGCACAAGACATCATGACCACTGAAGTCGTAACCGCTACAGAATCGATGTCGGTCAAGGAGTTGGCAAAAATACTCTTTACAAATGGAATCAGCGGGGTACCTGTCTATGATGAAGAACAACGTGTGATAGGTGTCGTCACCGAGAGTGATTTGATAGACCAGAACAAAAAGGTTCACATTCCCACAGTCGTGGCCATCCTCGACTCCTTTGTCTTTCTGGAAAGTCCGGAAAAATTAGAAAAAGACATAAAAAAAATGGCTGCAACAACTGTCGGCGATATCTGCTCGCGCGATCTGGTTGTCGTCAGTAAAGACACGCCTCTTGATGAGGTGGCAACCTTGATGGCCGAGAAACAGATCCACACCCTGCCGGTGATGGATGGTAAGCAGCTTGTTGGGGTCATTGGGAAATCGGACATAATACGTACCATTGCCCAAAACAGTTAACACGCATTTCCCACAATTATTGTCGTTATAAGGGTGCCTTGAAAAATTTGGCTTTTCGTACGAGGTAAGCGAGCAGGAAAGACTCCGGGAGAGCGGGCGAAAATACTATTTATCAAGGTAGCCTTGAGGTGTTACGCTGTAGAGGCAGTGCTTACTGACTGGAGAGTCTACGCTTATCAGCAGGAGACTGCTTGTGAGTAGTCGGGCGAGAAGGATTCGTGCTCAGAATGTCGCCATTGGCCGTTCTTTGCCGGTGAATCGCTGCCAACGATTACGCCCTTGTTGTTTAGCCTCATACATGGCTATATCTGCGTTTCTGAGCATGGTTTCCGCATCTTCGCAATCCCTTGGAAAAATGGAAATGCCGATACTGGCCCCGATGTAGCAGATATGATCCCCCGCTTCTATGGGTTCGTTGAGTGTTTCAATGGCCTTCTCCGCGACCAGTTCTGCTCCTTCCACAGCACTTGCGCTTTCCAGCAGGATAACAAACTCATCGCCACCCAACCGACAAACGGAGTCGGAGGAACGGAGAATCTTTGTCAAACGTTGGGCCACCTTCCGCAGGACGATATCGCCGATACCATGTCCATAGGTGTCATTGATCGGCTTGAAACGGTCCAGGTCAACAAAAAGCAAGCAAAGCAGACGGTCATGCCTCATGGCCAGAGAAATAGCCTGCGGTAACCGTTTGCGAAGATAATTCCGATTGGGCAGGTTGGTCAGAGAATCATGGTTTGCCATGTAACGAATCATCTCTGCCGCCTGTTGGCGCTCGGTAACGTCCTGGAAAACAATCACCCCACCGGCTACCTTCTCTCTTCTGAGAATAGGGGTGGCCCGAAAATCGGCGGGGAAACTGGTACCGTCTTGGCGGAGCATGCGAACTTCATCAAAATGTCGGGAGGCAATCATGGTGTCGTCATGGAAAAAGGGACAGCAATCCAGATCAAACTCCTCGGAGCCCGGCATGGATACTTTGAATACTTGACTGTACGGAACACCGGAAAGAGCCTCTTGGTCGTAACCGAGCATAGCCAGGCCGGCCGGGTTGATATAGGAAATGATCTGATGTTCATCGACGCCGCAAATTCCGTTGGCAGCAGCATCAAGAATCATTTCGTATTGCCTTGATAAGAACTCCAGTTCGAGTTTTGCCCGGTGCGAACCTAAAATGTAGCGGATACGATTCTTTAATACCGACCAGTGGATTGGTTTGCGGATATAATCGACGGCCCCGGCCTGGTAGGATCTGTCAACAAAGGCCTCATCATCAAGGGCGGTAATCATCAGCACCGGCGGTGCATTATCGATGGAGGAGGTTATGCTTTGACAGACAGCAGGACCGTCGGCACCGGGCATGGCGATATCCATGATGATCAAGTCAAAGGAGGACTCGGCAGTCAGTTTATGCAGGGCCTGTTGCCCATCAACCGCTTCATCAACCCTATATCCTTCTCCTTCCAGGAACTGTCGCAAAAGGAGGCGTATAACCTCATCGTCGTCAACAATAAGGATTAAAGGAACCGTATCGGAAAAAAAAGAAGCGGACATATGGTGAACAACTCCTGATTGAAGAAAACTCGCTGCGCATCACCTATTATAGTATAATGCAGGAAAAGACGATCTTAATCAAGTTCTTTGCTTAAAACTTTTTTGAACCGTTCGGCTGCCCGTTGAATTTCAAGGAGAAGCGAATCAACCTGGGCAAGTGAATTGGTACGACCGATACTTTCCATCTGCTGACAGAGCCCGGCAAGTTCTTCAGCGCCGAATTGGCTACTACTCCCCTTAATAGTGTGGGCGACACGGGCAATGGCGTCCGAATCTTTCTTGTTCACAGCGTTTTCGACTTCCTGGACCCGCTTGTCCAGAGACTGGAGGAAAACCGTGATCACCGGGGTTATATTCCCGATATTTTGACGTAATTTCTCAACTGCCGCAACATTTATCACCGCTTTTTTCTTTTGAGTTTGTTCATCCTCTTCCCGTGAAAGGACGTGACTCCCCTGAACTCTTTTCTCCAGGCCGGGAAGAAACCTGCCTATCACGTTGCGCAATTCATCAAAATCCAACGGCTTAAGCAAGTAGTCGGCCATACCACTTTCACGGCAACGTTGTTGAGTCGCAACAGTTGCATCTGCAGTCAGGGCAACAACAGGAGGCAACCGCTTTCCACTTCCTTCTGCATCGGCTATAATTTCAGAGGTTGATTCAAAACCATCCATGACCGGCATCTGACAGTCCATGAATATAAGGTCAAAAGTCGTTTGCGTACAGTAGGATACAGCTTCTTGGCCATTAACCGCTTCCGCAACCTCTACTCCGGCGCTATGCAAACTTTCCCGTAAAACTATTCTGTTTGTTGGCTCATCATCAACAATAAGAACTCTGCATTGCACGGAAATTTTTTCCTTATGATCTTGCGCAATATCTTGGTGCACAGGAAGCTTGTTTGACGGCAAGCCTGCCTTTTCTTTTGGTAAGGCAACCGCTGGGAGACTGAGCTGAAACCAGAAGGTGCTTCCCTGCCCAGGTGTTGATGTCAGCCCAACAGCGCCATGCATGAGTTCAACCAATTTTGCACAGATGGACAGCCCGAGTCCGGTCCCGCTGTGACGTCGACTTGATGGACCGTCCAGCTGTGTGAACGGTTGAAAAAGTTCCCCCTGTTTTTCTCTGACAATACCGATGCCGGTATCTTGTACCTCAAAGCGCAGACAGTCCTCATTTTGTTCCCGCTTCATGATCGAGACCCTCAGTTGTACCTCACCTTGTTCGGTAAACTTGATGGCATTTCCCAGAAGATTCACTAATATCTGGCGAATACGATAGCCATCACCGATATATTCAGGGTAAAGTTGTGGATCAATCTGTGAGGAAACAATAATGTTTTTCTGCTCCCCGGAAAGGGAATACAACTCCATAATCTCATTCAGCAGGCCCTTGAGGTCAAAGGCTTCTTGATCCAAAACCATCTTTTGGGCCTCAATCTTACTGAAATCAAGCAGACTATTGATCAAGGTGAGCAAGTTTCTTGCCGAGACAAGAATCAATTCGGCAAAATGGGTTTGCCGCGAGTCAAGATGTGTCCCGAGCAATAATTCACTTAATCCAATAACACCATTCATTGGAGTTCGGATCTCATGACTGATCATGGCTAGAAAATCCGACTTTGCCTTGTTGGCACTATCTGCATGGCGTGCCTTTTCCTGAAGCTCTGCGTTTTCCTTCTCCAGCCTGTCGATGATTGCGATAAGCTGTTCCCTATCTGTTATCTCTTTGTATGCCATAGTATTGTCGATGTCGTAGGTCAGTGAGCCTGCGAGACTCCCGGTAAGCGAACTGGTGAGACTCCGAGAAGCCTCTCCGCCGACGGCGGACA
>CALZIH010000032.1 GCA_945787305.1 uncultured Desulfobulbaceae bacterium
GGCAGGCCGGGCAGTGGAATCGGTTCTGGTTCGAATGAAGGGTTGATACCATTTGCTGCAAAACCGACAAGTTCTTCCAGTGGGGTATTCGTTTCATCCGTTTGCCCGCCAGGGTTTGCTCCTTGGATTGCTGCCGATTCTCCTTCTTTGGATACGGTGCTTGCATTTTGATCGGAAACGGAAAGCGTCTCATTTGCCGTTGTCAGGTGTTGGCTGAACTGGTTCTTGCCGGTAGTTGCTGCAGCAGGTGTGGACTCGGCAGGTGTGCCCACGATCATTGGTTCTGCTGCTGTCGTTGGTATGGCTGGGAGTGCTTGCATCTGATAACCTGTTGTTATTCGAAAATCCTGGCGCCAGAGGTATGGTTGACAGGTATTTTCATTGTATGTTGTTGCCCTGCACTGGAAATGTATTCAGCTTCGCCGCTCTATTTGCAAAAGATGCAATCTGGTTTCCAGGTTGTTCATGGTTATATCGGCAGGGCATTCGCATCATCTTCCTTTCATTCCCGGCCGTATAGAGAGGAAAAGGCTGTTGTCAGTTCAGCAGCCTTGTCCCTGTCCATGTTGTTGAGTATTTTTGCCGCTGCTTTGGTTTTCATGTTGCCAAGTATCGAGATCGCTAAATCCTGTTCTATTGTACTGAAAATTCCTGCTGCTTTTTCCGCGGACATCTTTTCATACATTTTACTGAGTTCGCGTATTCTTTTGAGCTCTTCGGCATTTTTTTCGGCGAGTAACTCTTCAAGCTGCAGGCGAGTGGCCTGGAGTTGATCAAGTTTCTTATCGACTTCGGTTTCTAATCTCTTTAGATCCTTTTTTCTGTTTTCTAGGATTTGGCGTTCGTTGATAAGGTTTTGCCGTTCCTGTTGCAGGGCAAGAAGAAGTCGCCGTTCTTCGACGGAGCCGTATTGCGGGGTGTCAGTAGTGCGAGACGGTTGTTGCTCTTCCGCGCCGATGGCAACCTGTAGAAGACAGAGTACTAGCAATAACGGGAGGATGTGCATGCGTATCATAATAATGAAAAGAATGTTAAGTTGATGGGCAGTTAACGCCTGTATCGAAGGACGGCAATTTCATCAAGCATGGTTGCCTCTTGTTTGTCCTTGTATTGTTTATAGGACAGATTTTGCTTTTCTTTTAATTTTTCCAGGGCTTTTTTGTCTTGGCTCGCTTGAATAACCTGCCGACGTTTGCGGGCAACCATTTGCTTCTGTTCTTCAAGTTCCGTACGCAATTGTCCAGCCTTCGTCTGTTCAACACGTATTCTGTTTTCATATAAAAGCAGCCGGTCAACAGTAGTGCCCTCCTGCTTTTCAAGGGAAAAGGCCGAATACAGTGAGGATAATTTCTCTTCAGCGCGAAGAAGTGAAGCATGGATTTTGCTCTCTTGTTCAAGGCTTGCGAAAAGCTTTTGCCGTGCAGCGTCTTCGAGCTGTTGCCGGTATCGTAAAACCGGTTCCATGGAAAAGGGTTTCATTCACTTTTTGTTGCGGGTGATTCGTTTTTACGACGTTCCAATCCTCTACGCCCTGGTACCCTGCGTTCATTTCCCTGTCGGTCACTCACCAGGATGCCGAGCGCTTGCATGGTTTCTTCCAATGATGCGGCTTCGTCGGTCTTCTGGCAGAGGAATTGATTAATCGCGTCAATACGGGAGATGGCGTAATCAATTTTTTTATTACTACCTGCAGCGTAGGCACCGATATTGATCAGGTCTTCTGATTCTCGGTACACTGCCATCACGCTGCGGGCTTTGCCTGCCAGTTCGGCATGGCGCGCCGCAACAATATCCCGCATGACCCTGCTGGTGGACACCATGATGTCAATGGCTGGATAATGGTTTTTTGCGGCAATATCCCTGGAAAGAACTATGTGTCCGTCAAGGATGGAACGGACTGCATCGGCTACCGGTTCTGTCAGGTCATCTCCGTCTACCAGGACGGTGTAGAGTCCGGTGATGGAGCCTTTTCCCTGAAAACTCCCCGCGCGTTCAAGCAATTTAGGCAGGGTTGCAAATACAGAGGGAGTGTATCCCTTGGTGGTCGGGGGTTCGCCAATGGCAAGGCCGATTTCTCGCATGGCCATGGCAAAACGGGTCACCGAATCCATCATTAATAAAACATTTTTTCCTTGATTACTGAAAAATTCAGCAATGGCCGTTGCTACAAAGGCGCCTCGCATACGCAACAGAGGAGATTGATCGGAGGTGACAACAACAATAACAGTTCGTTTGAGTCCCTCTTCGCCAAGATCGCGTTCGATAAATTCTCGTACCTCTCGGCCCCGTTCACCAATGAGAGCAATGACATTAACATCGGCTTTGGCATACTTGGCCATCATGCCCAGTAAAACGCTCTTGCCCACACCTGATCCCGCCATAATACCCATTCGCTGGCCAAGACCGCATGTAAGCATGGCATTAATGGCGCGTATGCCGAGATCCAGGGGCTGGTCTATTTTTTTTCTTTGCATGGGGCTTGGCGGGAGGCTGTACAGCATTTTTGTACATTCAAGGTGGAGCGGAGGGCCGTCATCAAGTGGTTGTTCCATGCCGTCAATAACGCGGCCCAGTAAATCGTTGCCAACTTGTATCGACGCATTCTTTTTAATGACCCGGATCAAGCAGCCAGGCCCCAGGCCGCGCAACTCGCCAAGAGGCATAAGTAGGGCTTGATCGTTATTGTAGCCGACAATTTCGGCGGGTACCGGCGGGCCTGCTTCCAAGGGTGATATTTCACATAGAGAACCCACCGATGAGTGTGGACAGTGGCCTTCGACAACCAAGCCGACAATACGCCTGACTTTCCCAAACACTTTTGGGGTTTGCAACGTCTCTATATCATGAAGGTCAACGGTCATTGGTCTTCCGGGGCTTCTTCTTGAGGCGAATCCGGCAGGTCAGGCGTGTTGCAGTTTGGGGATTTTTCCTCAAGAAATTCCCGTGCTGTTTCCAGCTGCGCCTCAATAGTGGCGTCAACCGTGCAGACGCTTGAGTCAAGCTTGCAGCCGCCGCGAGTAATTTGTGGGTCGGTCTTGAGGGTTATATGCTCCAGCTGTTGCACGGATCGGATCAACTCGGGAACAATTTCTTCAACGGCGGCCAAGTCCTTGGGGTTGATCCAGATATCATATTCATTATTTTTTATTGCATGCTCAATGGCATTCTTTAAGGTGTCGACAATGATATCCCTGCCGGTTGTCAGTTCTCTACCGATGATTTTTTTGCTCAGAGCAATGACCAAATTGATCATGTCTCCTCTGCTTTGTTCGAGCAGGTTCTGGTGCAGACTGTCAATTTGAACACAGGCCTGGGAAAATGCATCAAGAGTTACCTGTAACCTTGATTGTAAATGTTGTTCTGCTTCTAGCCTTCCCGTTTCATAGGCTTCTCTTTTGATGGTTTCGAGATCAGGAGATGAGGTGGGTTCGGGAGTGAGAGGATCGGTTGGACCGGGACCCTGAAGATGATCGGACTCCGGAGGCCTGGCTTCCGATTGTGGAGAAGCTTCATGTTCTTCAGCTGTAGAAGAGGTCGGTGCGTGTTGCACTTGTTGTTGACTGACAATGGAGACCGGTGTGAAAGAGGGGTCGTCTTTATACACCTTAGACGAGCTCATCTCCACCTCCTTTGCCTAGAACCAATTTCCCCTCTTCTTCGAGTTTCATGGCAATTTTGACAATGGTTTGCTGCATGGCCTCTACCTCAGACAGGCGGACAGGGCCAAGGGCGTCAAGGTCGTCACGAATCATGTCAGCGGCACGGGAAGACATATTGGCATAGATTTTTTCCTTGAGTTCATCTGATGCTGTTTTGAGCCCCAGGGTTAAGGAGTCGTTATTTACTTCGCGCAGGATCATCTGCAGTGAGCGTCCATCGATGGCCGTGAGATCCTCAAAGGTGAACATCTGTTTACGAATTTCATCGACCATTTCCGGATCCACCTCTTCCAGATTGTCGAGAATGTCAGCGTCAAGGTTGTTTTCCATATGGTCGAGAATCTCAACCACTTTTGCGATACCGCCGATCTGTCGTTGATCCTGTTCACCGACAACGACGCCGATCTCTCGATGCAGAGCGTCTTCTATTCGATCGATTACACCTGGAGAAACACTGTTAATGGTTGCAATGCGGTAGACCACATCATGTTGCATCTCTTCGGGGAGATGACTGATAATTGCGCTGGAATGGTTTGGGGTTTGGGTCGAAAGGACCAAGGCAATGGTTTGCGGATGTTCCCGTTCAAGCAGGCCGGCTACCATGGCGGGCTGCATTTTGGCAATGGTTTCAAGAGGGCGTGATTCTGTTCCGGTAATAAATTGCTTCATCAGGCTTTGGACCCGGTCTTCACCACCTGTACCGGCAATGGTCTTCTTGGCAAAGTCCTGCCCTTTGACTACCAGTCCGGCCTGGGCTTCGGCAGAAAGCTCGAAGTCGGAAAGGACTGCCGATTTGACATCCTCCGGAATATGTTCAATTTCGGCCATGGCCCGAGTAACTTTGAAAATTTCCTCGTCTGTCATCTCTTTCATTACCCGGGCAGCGACTTCCTCGCCCAAGCACATGAGAAGGATGGCTGCCCGGTTGATGCCGTTGAGTTTATCTTTTTGCAGAACCATCGTTGTTGTATCAACCTTTATCGTGGATCCAGTTTTTAAGTATATGAGCGGCAAAGACCGGATTCGTCTGGATGGCATCTCGGACCCGTAAGGTCGGATCTCGCATCAGTGCTTCCAGTTCTGCCCGTTCTTCGGCTTGTGCAGCATTTTTCTGCTCTTTTTCGAGTTCTTCCACGGTTTTGTAGTGTTGGGTTACATCGGTTCGCACAATTTTGATGATAGGTTTGATCATGAGGAAATATAGGAGCAGGCCGCCGAGTAGGAAGAGTCCATAGCGGATGACTGGCATGTACTCATAGAGCATATTCTTGCTGACGCCTTCATCCTCGGTGAGGTCTTCTGTTTGGAGAAAAGGCATGGAGGTCACTTCAATTTTATCACCGCGAGCCTTGTCTATGCCAAGCGCGGATGCAATCATTTTTTCCAAAGCTGCCAGTTCATTTTCAGTTCTGGGAACTGTTTTTTCAGGTTCTTCATCGGTGGCAGCTACGACCTGATCAGCCACAAGAACTGAAACGGAAAGTTTTTGCACAGTGCCGACCGGATTGATAGTCTTTGAGATCACCTTGCTGATTTCATAGTTGGTGGTTCTCTGGGAGCGGCTCGATGGTGGCGTGGCGCCGGCGGAGGTGTTGGTGTTTCCCTGCAGGTTGGATTGAACACCGGGGATGCCGCCGACGATTTCCGAACCTGATTTTTCTTCGTTGACCTGTTCGCTACGGATAACAGGTTCTTCAGGGTCAAAGAGCTCTTCTGTTTGTTCGGATTGCGCAAAATCCAGGGCAGCTGTTACCCTGACCATCGAATTTTGTGTTCCCAGCGCCTTATCGAGAAGAGCTTGGGCACGTTCTTCCATGTTTTTTTCAACCTGAAGTTGAAATTCAAGCATATCCGGCGACATTGTACCCAAGGTGCCCTTGTCCCCAGACTTGGTTAAAACGTTTCCGTTTTGGTCGATCACTGTAACATGATCCGGAGCCAGCCCTTCGATCGAGCCTGACACAAGATGGACAATACCCTGTATCTGAGCTTCATTAATACGTCGTCCGGGTTTCAGGTTGACAATGACCGATGCAGTTGCAGGTTTCTGTTGATTTTTAAAGAGTCGTTTTTCCGGTAGGGCCAGGTGGACCCGGGCTGTCTCGATTGGCCTAAGCGAGGCGATGGTACGTGACAACTCCCCCTGCAGGGCACGACCATAATTCACTTTTTGCACAAAATCCGTCAGGGCAAAGGATTGTTTGTCGAATATCTCAAAACCTATTCCTCCTCCCTGCGGCAATCCGGATGATGCAAGCTGCAGGCGAATTTCGTGGACATCGTTCGCCGGTACCCGAATGTTACGACCATCCCCGGACAATTGGTATGGGGTGTTGTTCCCCTTGAGCCATGCAACAATTGAAGCCGCATCATTTTCAACAAGGTTTGCATACAGTAATTGGTAATCCGCTGTCCTGGCTTTGAGGATGATAACGGCAAACAGGGTAAGTGAAATGAGGACGACTGCTACCAAGGCCAGCTTTCGGGGAAGCGGCCATTCCATTATTCTGCTGATCAGAATCTGGAAGCTGTTTTTCGGGGCTTCGACTGTTGCAGTGCTTTCATTTTGTTCTGCCATTATATCACGCTGTTCTGTTTAACTGGATTCAGTATAGCCGTAAGGGCGCAATTGGGTTCGGTCGAGATGCCAAACAACACGACGAAAACCCAGGTGCTCGGTTGCCAAGTTATACCTGCATTCTCATGATTTCCTGATAGGCTTCCAGGGCCTTGTTTCGAACCTGGACCATGTAGCGGATGGAGATGTCGGCACGTTCCATGGCGATCATCGCTTCGTGTAGATTTTTTGCATCACCGGCGTGCAGTTGCTGAACGGCATTGTCGGCTCCCTTGTGCTGATTCTCGACTTCACCGACTATGCCGCTGAGCATTTCAGCAAACTGTTTTTCCGCTGTGCCGACCTCCGAGCTCGGAGCCGTGTTTTGCTGCGAGGGTAGTTGTATCCCCTGGATTGGCTGCATTTATTTATCTCCCGATTTCAAGTGCTTTCAGGGCCATTCGTTTGGCAGATTGAATGGTGGTGGTGTTGGCTTCATATGATCTGGTAGCCGACATCATATCCACCATCTCTTTGAGGACGTTAACGTTGGGCATTTCTACATATCCATCATTGCCAGCATCCGGATGTGAGGGATTATAAACTCGCTGTGGCGGTTTCTCATCCTCAAGGATCTTGGTCACCTTTACGCCCTTTATCCCTTTCTCCATACTGTTTTGCAGGTGGCCGTTAAACGGGAGGGGGGTTGACTCAAAATAGACGGATTTCTTTTTATAGGGTCCGCCTTCAGGGGTAGATGTGGTTTCGGCATTGGCCATGTTTGAACTGATAGTGTTCAACCTGGTTCGCTGAGCCTTTAATGCCGATGAGGCAATCTTAAATGTTGCAAATATATCCATGACAACTCCCTTACTTCTAGTTTTTAATAGCTATGCAATTTATCTGCCATCGTTTGCCGCATATTTTAATATGGCCAACTTTTTATTGAGCATTGTGATTGCCGCTTCATATAGTATCTGGTTCTCAGATAACTTGACCATTTCGGCATCAACGCTGACTGAGTTTTCATCTCCGATTCCAGTCTTGTCTCGGTGTACGGTTATCTCTCCCTGAACATTGGATAAACCAGTTGGCGATACTGCAAAATGATTTGCTTGGCTGGCCACCGGAGTGAGCTCGCCTCCACCCAAGGCGTCTTTAAGCTGCGCTTCAAATTCAAACGAAGATGCCGAGAAACCAGGGGTTTCTGCATTGGCAATATTTGAACTGATAACCTGCTGATTGCGATCACGGAGGTCAAGGACCTTTTGCAGCAGGTTCATGGTGGTGTCAAATTGTTGAATGAAAGGCATCGTATCCTCCTGGGCGCATCATTTAACCGTTTCGGTTAGGTTTCTGAATGTTTTGTCCAGTAATAAATCAGTTATCTAGCGCATTGGTCAGTTGCATAATGTTTATTTCTTCCCTGGCCATTATTATCCAACGTGTGTCTTTTCCTTTTTCGGCCAATTTTTGAAACTGCTTAAGGGCCATCTCCGGATTTCCTTGTTGCAGTTCTATCTCTGCAAGGCGGAACATGGCCTGGTCAATATAAGGGTCTGCTTCTTGTAATCCTACAAAAACGGCACGAGCTTCATTGAGTTGTCCGTTTTGAAAATATGATTCAGCCAACAGGTAATCACGCTCATTGCCCGCCCATTGGTCTGCAAGTTGCGTGGTTGTCAGAAGGGAAATCACGGTATCCCACTGTTGTAGATCGAAATAGATGGAAGCGGCCACTCGTTCTATCGCCGGAGTTGAAGGCCTGTCCGGATTGTCGAGTAAGCGGGTGGCTGTCTTCAGGTTGTCTGTTTCCTGCAAGGCCTGGATACGGAGGAGAAAAACTTCCGCTACTCTTGGGCTGTCAGCGTAACGGAAAAGATAGCGGTCTGCATAATCTTCAATCAGGGCATACTGCCCATTGTTGTAGAGTGCGGTGAGCATTGGCACGTATACCGTCTCTCGCTCTTCACCTGTGGAAATTTCAAGAATATATTGGTAGGCACGAACAGCGCGATCATACACCCCGAGTTCTGCATATGCATGGGCAAGGTCAAATAACAGATCGGAATCCAACCACCCGCGGACGAAAAAGAGGCGGTTTTTTTTTGCGAGAACAAGGGCGTCAATATATCTTTTCTCTGCAATCATGGTTTTCAGCACATCGGACAGTTGGGAAATAACCAGAGCGGAGGCTTCAACTGTAAGTTCACCATGCCGAAAGTTGCGCAGGACAGCCATAGCCTGCTGAATGCTTGCTTCCTGATCGCCGGAAAGCGAGTAGACCATTGCCTGTTTAACCTGGGCTTCTTCACGCAATGTAATACGATTGGCCTGTATGCCAAGCTGCCTGTATTCCTTAGCTGCCCGGGTCTCCTCTGTTTTTCCGTCGAGGTACAAAAGGTCCGTTTGTTTGATCCGGGCACGATAAGCTCCGGCTGAGCCGGGGAACGCATCTTGTATCTGATTGAGTAACGGTAAGACCCTGGTCCATTTCTCCCCGGCGTGGTGCCTGCTCATGGCCAAACGAAAAATGGCTAGATCCTGCTGGTCTGTATCGCTAAGCAGCTCAACTAATTTGCCGTACATTTCAGAGGCTTTTGCAAACTGTTGATGGGTGTACAACGCATCAGCATAACGAGCGAGGGAGGAGGGGTGTGGTTCAAGGGTGTCGGACTGTATGTTGAGTTTGCGATAAGCTACGAGCGCTTTGATCGAGTCGCCGCTGTCATAAAAGGTATCTGCCTGACGTAGAAGCCGCAGACTCTTTGTCTCGCCTGTGAATGCGATGTCATCCCGTTTCAAAATGTCTGCTGCCCGCTCAAGCCGTTGTGTTTCCAGGGCAAGTTCAGCGTAGAAAACATTGAGATATGGAAGCAAAGGGCTGTCGGATGGAATCTGTTTAAAATGTTCTTCCAATTCAATAAAGGCAAGATATGGGTCCTCATGGGTCGCTGTAACATACAGAAAGAGGAAGTTGGCGTAGATGGCTAGAGGGGTGTCAGGGTAGGTGAGGGCGATTTGCTGCAGAAGTTTATAGGGCTCTTGATATACGCCATGACGAACAAGACATTCTGCATAGGTCAATAGAAGAAGTTTCCTGTACACCTCTTCATTTTCCTGCTCCAGTTGATCCTTTATCAATATGGCTGCCTGCTGCCATTCTTCCTGTTCGGCTAAGTCGATAACCTCGATGGTCAGCCAATCAGGAGTGTTTAATTCTGGGTTTGTTGCAGATGCCACTGGAAAAGGCGGCAGGGTGAATCGTTGTTTTGGACGAATGTCTACGCTGCTCTCATAGTGCTCAATGAAGAGTTCCCATTTGTCGCCGTATTGGGAAGTGTAGATTGGGTTTGTGTAATCGATTTCATTGCGATTAAGCATGGTTAATCCATGCAATTGGGCGGAAAGGTCGGGGTAGCGGGCTGAAAAAGGATTCCCTAACAGAATATCCAGCATCAGCGATGCGCTTTCCGGTATCTGCCGAACACTGACATTTTGCGGAGGATATCTAAAATAAAAAGACAAGAGCAGTTTGTTCGGTTGTCTTTTTCTGAACATTTTGATCATTTTGTCATCGCCGGCTACATCTATAAAATCTTTTACAGGAAGGGTATCCATTAACACCAGGTCAACTCTTTTGCCATGGGATTCCATCCGGAAAACAGGCAACTGTGTGAAACGGAGAAAGAGCTGTACGCTTGTCCCTTCATTGCTCCGACTGATCGTGTTCAAAACAGAAGTTGCCCAGGACCATTGGCACAAGAGGATCGTCAGGACAAGTGAAAGAGGCAGTATTTTGGCAAGTATGTTCATTTATTGTATTCCGCGGGCTGTTTCCCCCCTTTGAAGCAATTTACGTTCCATGTAGGGGGCTTCTGCGTATTCATAGGGAAAACACAATGATGTAATGGTGGTGATACCGTTGTCATCTGTGTACCTGTCGAGTCATTATTTTGGCGCATGGAGCTGTTGAAATGGGCTGTATTGCGGTTTCTCTATGATTGTTCAATTTTTTCTGTATTTCCTAGAGGTTATTGTTGTCAACATGCTCAGGTATATGGTGAAAGTGGAGATGATCGGTTTGCAGAAGCAGGGATTTGGTATATAAGTTAGCAATACACATGAAATGTATAGCCATGGAGAACAGCGTGAGTGTGCCTGCAGAAGACAGAGAGATCTTGTATGATTTTATAAATGAAAGCAATACAATGCTGGATCAGGTTGAAGCCCGCCTGAAGCGTGAGGGGGAGGCTGTTTCCCCAGACACCTTGCAGGCATGTTTTCGGCTGTTTCATTCCGTTAAGGGTACTGCCGGCTATCTCCGGCTTGACTATCTTTTCGAGGTTGCCAAAACGGCTGAAAAATTTTTGAACCTTCTCTGCACAGATGCTCTTGCCTTGCAACAGGAAATTGTCCTTTTTATTGGCGAGCTGTGTAGTTTTCTCAGGGATTCGCTCCAGCGAATTCTTTCTGAAAACAGCGATGAATTTCTTTCCAAGTCATCTGGCCCGCTCATCGATAATATATATCTCGTTGCGGGTATGGAACCGGGAGGAAAAGACGATGGCAACATGGAGATCCTCGAGGCCTTTGTCTGGGAGGCCGATGACCTGCTTGCAGCCGCTGAGCAGGAATTTGTCCTCTGGGATTATGTTGCCGGTGATGGGGAACGATTGACCGGCCTGTATCGAACTCTTCAGCGTCTACGGGAAAATTTTTCTTTCTATGGGTACAGCGACCTTCTTCAGCTCAGCGAGGCCATGGAATCCCTTATGGAGCGGTATTTAAACGGAGAGGTCTTTCAGGGCGAATATCCAGAGCGGGTTTTCCTGCAGGTCGTTGATGCCATGCGCGATGCGGTCGCCTCCTTGGCCAGGTCCGGTGAGGCAGCCGTTGAGGATGTTGAGGTGCTCCTTGGGAATTTGCAAGCAGTTATGCGTATGCCGCTGGGTGAACTACTAGTTAAAGCCGGTCTTGTCGGTTCTCAGACCATTGAAGAAGCCTTGCGTGTTCAGGAAGATGCTCTGGCACAAAAAGAAGAACCGCGCAGGTTGGGTGAGGTGCTGGTCGATATGGGGGAAGTGACCTCTGATCAGGTTTCCCAGGCGCTAACAGAACAGCAACAACTTGCCGCTGCCGGCTTTGATCCGGTAAGCGAATCAGAGGTTGCCGAAGGCAAAGAGCCTCGGGTCGTAGAAGATGTTCTGGCGCGAAGAGATATCGTTGTTGATGGAAATCGGTTGCAGCAAATGCAAGAGTTGTTCGCCCAGCTTCAGTCAGAAGTCAACAAGCAACAAGGGGAGCTTCCGGATTTAATCCATAACTTGGTTGAAGAGTTGCGCAGCGTATCCGTTTCCCTGAGCAAAGTCCCGGCGAGAACCCTTATTCCGCGTATGAATCGGTTAGTTCACGATCTGGCTCTTCAGTCAGGGAAAAAGGTAACCTTTAAGGTGGTTGGAGAGGAGGTTGAGTTTGAACGAGACGTTTTGGAATCGTTGAGTAACCCTTTGGTGCATCTCCTTCGCAATGGTATTGACCATGGAATTGAGCCGCCGGAAAAAAGAGGTAAGCTGGGTAAAGATCCTCAGGGTCGACTAACACTTTCCGTTCTTAACCGCCAGGGCGAAATCTGGGCAAGCGTAGAAGACGACGGCGCCGGGCTGGATCTTGAAAAGATTGTACTGCGTGCCACCCACCACGGTTTGATAGACGCCGATCAAAAGAAACCCGACAGTCGTCTGATTGCCTCTCTTATCTTTAAGCTCGGTTTTACAACCTCTGATAAGGTAACTGATTCCTCCGGCAGGGGAATAGGGATGGATGCTGTCAAAAGAAGCCTGAGAGAGCTTGGTGGTCGGGTGGATGTTTTTTCACGGCCAGGTAAAGGGACCCGGGTTACATTGCGCATTCCGGTATGAACCACTAGCCTGCATTTCTCATTACCATTTTGAATTAAAGCTATTTTGCTGATATTGAATGATTATTTAGTGAAGCAGCAAAAGCAGACTGTTTTTAATTCGGTCCTGTAGAGTCACCTTCCGGGCGAGTCGATTTTACCTCATCTGCAGCAATATCTACTCGTGAAAAAGGTGGACTGGGTTGATTTTGTTGCAGCTTGGCGGGGTTATCTTCTTATTCCTTCAAAGGAATAAAAAAATATTGCTTTTTTTTTGAAGAAAACTTGCTTTCAATTTATTGAAATTGATACAATGCTCAATAACATAGGAATGCACTTAACCAGCCAGAATTAATTTTTATGAGAAGATGTTTTATATTTCGAGTCGTTTTTCCTCATTGGGGAAACAACGCTAGTTAGACCAAAGAGTGGAGGATATCTGATGGCAAAAAATGTGTTGCTCGTTGATGATTCAAGCACCATGCGTAAAATTGTCGGCCGTTCCCTGCGTCAGGCCGGCCTTGATTTCGGAGAAATCTACGAGGCTGGTGACGGACTCGAGGCTCTGGAAGTATTGGAAAAAGAGTCTGTTGATATTGTACTTAGTGATATCAATATGCCCAATATGAACGGCATTGAGTTTTTACGGGAGAAGAGTGGTCGAGACGCAATTAAAGATATTCCGGTTTTTATGATTTCTACAGAGACCGGGGATGATATTATCGGTGAGGCCAAGAGTCTCGGTGCAGTCGGTGCGTTAAAAAAGCCTTTTACTCCGGATAAGGTAAACGAAGTCCTTGGTCCGTTGATGTAATGCCGTTTATCTGGGATTTCCGTCGAGCAAAAGTTGTAGTATTACGTGGGCCGGTGACCTTCAATTGCCGGCCAAGGTTATGTCGGAGGAGAGTTTGTGGGTAATTTTTCCGAAATTGTTCCAAAAATCGTTGAGGCCACGGAAGAAATATTTACTGGCATGGTGATGATGGAAATCAACCAAAGCGGTGAGCTTTTGGAAGAATTAGGCCTTCTGAAAAACTCGATCACAGGTATGGTAGGGCTTGCCGGTACTCACAAGGGTGTTCTTGCCGTGCATATTCCAAACCAACTTGCCCTGGCCATAACAGCAAACTTCCTCGGCCTTGAGTTTGAGGAAATGAACGCGGATGTCCAGGATGCTGTAGGTGAAATAGCCAATATGCTCGGAGGGAATGTAAAAACCATTCTTTCCGATAAAGGGCGAGATATTCAGCTTTCTCTTCCATCGACCATTTCCGGAGAGCAATATACATTCATGTCGCAGAACGATGTGGACCAGGTCGTCATTCCCTTTAATGCTCCTGCTGGTGTATTTTATGTGGAGCTTGAGCTTGAACGCTAATTGTTTTATGAGGGTTCAAGTCTACTTACTACTTCATACTATTTAAAAAAACGTGATTGCTGAGAAATATATCACTGATGCCGCTCTCGAAGTGTTTGCGACCATGATTTTTATCGATATATCGCCAGGAAAGGTTATGATTGATAAGGATGATGCCTTTGATTCAAGTCTGACCAGTATGATTGGCCTTGCCGGTGCATTAAAAGGGGTCTTGGCCGTGCATTGTTCGGAAAAGGCGGCAAAAGGCATTACCGGGGCAATGCTTGGCATGGAGGTTGAAGAGTTGGACGGGGACGTCAAAGATGCTATTGGCGAAATAACTAATATGGTCGCCGGGGGGTTAAAAGCTGCATGGGCGTCAGATGGGGTTGATATTGAACTGGCAATACCGACCACAGTGATAGGTAAATCTATCCGAACTTCAGGCCTGGCAGGGGGGAATAGATTTATCGTCCCGTTTAATACCCCTGCAGGTGATTTCGGCATTGAATTAAAATATATTCAAAGCTAACCCTTCGTCATGGATGCTTTGGGCTACTGCCGAATTGGTTGCTTGAATTCTTAAACAGATGTTCAGGTAGTATTGTCAAAACCATTTTTCGTCACGAGAGCGCGCTGATTTCTGTAGATGCCATTGCCCATCCACCTCTTTGTATTTTTCGAATAACATAAAGTTTTCTGATTACCATCAAAGCTCAGCTTGAAAGTAGATACGCCTGGTCAAAATATGAATTAGGGGACTGAATTTTTTTCACCAATTCGGGGGGCAGAGTACATTTTTCTTTTTGATCAAACAGTAAGAAATCAGTTCAAAAGTGACCTGGGATGAAAATAAT
>CALZIH010000033.1 GCA_945787305.1 uncultured Desulfobulbaceae bacterium
CGCAATCCAGCAGACCCAGGCCGAAAATGACCGTTATCAGCCCCATCTGGCTGATGCTTGAAGCGCCAAGCACAGCACCCGGCTGTTTGCGTTGCAGCCCGGTGATCACCCCGTATATTGCGGCCAGGGCGCCAGCAGTAATAAACAGAGCCGCCCCCTGTGGACAGTCCGTTCGGCCAAGGGGCAGGAAACGCAGCCAACCAAGGATGCCGGCATTGACCATGGCCCCGGCCAGAACAGCGGCTGCCGGAGCGGGCGTTGCCTGATAGGCAGGTATCATCCAACCGTGGAGAGGAATGGCGCCTATTTTGACCCCAAAACCGATGAAGAGCAGGGTTACGGTCAGAGGGTGGTAAGAAATCTCGCTGATTTTTGCAAAGGTAAGATCGCCGGTTGCATGGACCATGAGGATAAGCGCTGTGAACAGGGCCACCTCCCCAACCATCAACAGGAGCAGATAGAGCCTGCCTGCCTTTTTGGCTGCATCGGTTCCTTTGTGAACGACCAGTCCGTAAGCGGCAAAACTCATCATTGCGAAAAAGAGATAGTAACCAAGCATGCCGCGGGCAAGAATGAGTCCAAAGTTACCGGCCATGGCCACCAGGAAGAAGACTTGAAAACGAAGTCGATTTTGTACACCTGAACGCAGACTGCGGCAACTCATGCTTGCAAGAAGCCAGAGAAAGGCGGATAGCAAGAGAAACGTGCGGCCGCTGGCATCAAGGCCCATGTGGCTGCCCATGAAAAACCAGCCCACTTCAACAACCATATCAACAGGGATGGTCAAGGCGGCAATCAAGGCCGGTACTGTTGCCCAAGGGAGCAACCGTGTAGCTGTTCTCGAAAACGGTGTGCCGTACAAAGTCGCCAACAACAATGGCGTACCCGCCGCCAGTGACAGAAGCACCACCTGGAACATCTGTAGCTCAGGGGAAATCATAGGCCGTATTCCCTGACAATGAAGCGAACCCAGGCCAGCGGACTGATATTGGCATTAGCCACCACACCGGCAAGTAAGACGATGGTTGCGGTGATAAGTGGAGGCACAAGGAGCATCAGGCGGGTTTCAAAACGCCCGGAGTACTGCTCTTGGGGCCATGGCCCTTGCTGTTCTTCAAACCAGGCCCTGGTAAGAATCGGTAGAAAATACCAGCCGTTGAGGAGGCTGCTTATGGCAAGAACGGCGACCATCCACCAGTTTCCATCGGCAATGCCGCCGAGGCCGAGATACCACTTGCTGATAAAACCAACCGTAGGCGGGATACCGATCATGCCGAACGCACCGACGGAAAACGCGATCATGGTCCATGGCATGCGGCGGGCCACACCGTTCATTTCGCTGATGCGATGAATACCAAGGGTTTCAGCAAGGTTTCCGGCACAGAAAAACAGCGTAATCTTCATCAACCCTTGGTGGACAAGGTGGACCAGACCGCCAATGACCGCAAGTGGCTGGTCAATCAGGCTTATGCCAAGAGCAATATAAGATACCTGACTGATCGTAGAAAAGGCGAGCCGTCGTTTGAGATCGTCCTGTTGCAGTGCCCGTATGGAGCCATAGAGGATGGTGATGGAGGCGACGGCGGTGAGCAGGGGTAGCAGGCCGAGAAGTTTCAGGTTGTTGACACCGTAGACATCAAGGACAATTCGGATAATGCCAAAGGCTCCGGCCTTGACAACGGCGACGGCATGAAGAAGGGCGCTCACCGGTGCCGGTGCAACCATGGCCTGGGGCAGCCAACCGTGGAGGGGCACAAGCGCTGCCTTGACACCGACCCCGATTATAAGCAGGACAAAGATCAGGGATAGGGTTGTGGGGTGTGCATCAATAAAAGAAGGGGAAAAGCCGGTTATCGAAAAATCTGTCGGTCCGACGATGGTCTGAAGCCAGAGGACGGCAAAGAGAAATACCGCACCACCGCCGAGCGCATAAATGAGGTAATTACGACCTGCCAGCAGGGCTTTATCGGTGCCACGATGGATAATCAGTGGATAGGTGGTCAGGGTGAGCATTTCGTAAAAAAGGAGAAAGGTAACCAGATTGCCGGCTAAGGCTATGCCAATGGTTACGGTCACGCAGAGGCTGAAATAGCCGAAAAAATGGCTACGGTTCGGTGAACCTTCCAAGTAGCCTATCGCATAGACGGTGGTGAGCAGCCACAGGACGCTTGAGAGTGTAGCAAACAGGGCGGATAGGGGGTCACCGTTGAGCAGGAGTTCGACGCCCGGGATAATCTCCAAACGGATTTCAAAACTGTAGCCGTAATAAATACCAATGACCATGATTGTGATCAGTGATATTTTTATTATCGATCCGCAGAGATTGAGAATGGTTCGCAGCCGATGTTTTTTCTCCGGCAGGGCAAAGATGATGATGCCTGGGATAAAGGAACTGAGCAATACGGCGACCAGAAGCCATTGTCCCCAGTTCATGGCAGTCCTTGAAAAACGACCTGTACCGCTGTCGTACCACCCGTGGCGAGGATGTGCAGGGGCCAGGGGGCGGCAAGCCCGAGAAGCATGGATATGAGGGCAAGCGCTAATGCCGGCCATTCCATGAGCGGGGACGGTGGAGTGGATGATGTAAATGAAAAGTTTTCCGGAATGACAAAGAAGCGCGACACGACTCGGAACACATAAATCATCGCCAACAGGCTACCGGTCATTACCACCAGTGCCCACCACCATTGCGAGGAGTTCAGCGCTGAGCTGAGCAGTAACCATTTGACAATGAAACCACCCGACGGCGGCAGTCCCATCAGGCTGACCCCGGCGATGCCATAGGCGAAAACCGTAACAGGCAGGCTGGATCTGGTCCCATAGAGGTCATTGATCCGGTCATGGCCGAAATGGAGAAAGACCGTTCCGGCGGCCATAAACATTGCTGATTTTGCACAGCCATGGGCCAGGGCCATGAAAATAACAACGGGCCATATCTGGGCACCTTCCTCGATCCTGGTCAGGGGAAAGGCGATAAACAGATAGCCGAGCTGTGAGACTGTGGAATAGGCTACCATCAGCTTCAGCCTTTGCTGGAGAATGGCCTGTAACGCTCCCCAGATTACGGCGACCGCACCTAGTGCTCCAATACAATTCAGGGCCGGCATGGTGATGATGGGGGTGAAGATCTCAAACCAGAATCTGAATAACAGGTAAAACGACGCTTTCACCACCAGGGCTGAAAGAATCGCGCTTACCGGGGCAAGGGCATTGGCATGGGCCGGGGGCAGCCAAAAGTGGAGTGGAAACAGAGCCGTTTTCAGAATGAGACCGACACTCATCAGGGCGAGAGCTGCGCGAATTCCTGAGCCGTTGAGCGGAAGATTGTGCAGGAGATCCAGGTCAAGCACTCCGGTTGAGCGGTAGAGAAACACGACGCCCAGCAGGTAGCTGAGAGATCCCAGCAGGCTGATCAGCAGGTAGCGAAAAGAGGCAAGCTGTGATGCCGGTTTGCCGGAAAGTGCCGCCAGCGAAGCAGCGGAGATACCTATAAGTTCCAAAGTGACATAGAGGTTAAAGATATCGTTGGCAAGAAATAATCCATTGAGTCCGGCGAGCAACAGCAGCCACAGGGGCCAGAAATATCGTTGTTGCCGTTGGTGATGAGCGGCGTGGACTGCATCGACAATACGGTAGGAAAAGTATCCCCGGGCGTATAAGGTGATGGCAAGGCCGGTGATTGCGGTCAGCAGTAACATAAGTAGGGCAGGGCCATCGGCGCGGAGGGTAATGCCAAGCGGTGGCTGCCAGCCACCCATGTGAGAGCGCATCGGACCGAAGGCGACAAGTTGTCCTGTCATGAAGCATACCGCGACTAGGTTACATAGGGACGTTATCAGGGCAACGGCGAAGGTCTTGCGACTCAACAAAAAACAGATCAGGCCCCCGGCCAGAGGGAGCATAATGGGCATGATCATCCATGCGGATGCGGCAGGTTGCAAGAGCGTCACCGTCGGGATTCCTTTACATCCTGAACCTTTTTTTTCCGTTCAAGCAGATCGAGGTTTGAGGATTCCTGAACACGGCAGGCAAGGATCAGAGCAAGGGCCGTGACACTTACCGAGACGACAATGCCGGTTAAAACCATGGCGTGCGGTACGGGGTCGATTTCTCCCAGATCAGAGGGGCGATATGCGGTGGCGACAAGAACCAGAAAAACGCCGGTGGACATGACATTGACGGATAGAATTTTTCGCAGCGGATGGGAGTGGATAATCAGGGTGAAGAGTCCCATGACAAACAGTATCAGGCCGGTCAAGCTGTAGAGTAGCGTTGTTATCATGGTCAATCTCCGTTGCCGGTTGGGTCGGTAGAAGTGTACTGCTCCCGGTCCTCGCCTTCTGGCCGGCCACCGGCGAAAAGCGATGCCAGAGTAAGGCCGATGGAGACAGCGCAGGCCGCCTCAACGATCAGGATCAGCCAGCCGGCGGTGGTAACAGGGTAGTGAAGCAGCTCGCCGGTGAGAGCAAGGCACAACAGTGCGACGCCGACAAAGGTTAGCGGCCCAAGTACCAGGCCGAGACGGACCGGAAATGCCGAGATTGTACGAATCCATGGTGGTTCAGTCAGTAAAATCAGGACTCCGGCAGCGCCGAAAATAGCGCCCCCCTGGAATGCACCGCCGGCAAGGTGACTTCCCTGCCATACCAGGTAGGCGGCGACCATCACCATTAACGGGGCCAGCAGTCGAACCGTGCCCGTCTGGATCGGACTTATATCCGGTTCTTGTTCAGGCAAAGGAGCCATTGTCAGGGACCAGGCCCCAATGACGGCCAGGAGTAGAACCATGACTTCGAGCAAGGTGTCATAACCTCGAAAATTTAGCAGGACTGCCGTTACCGGACTCTCGACGCCACTGTCTTCCTGATGGTGGGCAACCTGATCTGTCAGCCCGAGGATGTTTGCTGGACTGGTACTTATAATGGCACCCAAGACAAGGAACAGGCAGAAAACAAGAAGAAGCAGCAGTCGCTGGAAACCGTCAAGTCGCTTGTGTCTGTTTTTTGTTCGCTTCATGATCTTTTTCTCTGTACTCATCACTGTCAAGCCTTCGTTCACCTTTGCGAGCCCGATTCATCCGTCTGAGGGCGGAAAGAAAGAGCGGACCTGTCAGGCCGGCGCCGAGGGCCGCTTCGGCCAGAGCCACATCCGGCGCCCGCATTCTTACCCAGGCAATAGCCATCAGGAGGCCAAAGGAAATAAAGAGAACAACCGCCTTGAATATGTCTTCGGTATCAAGGAGGCACCAGGCCAGCCATAACATGGTCAGGACCAGCAGGATGTCAAAGACGGTGAGGATGTGATAGGTCATGGTCGTTTCCACGGTTGAATTTTTTTTTGCATAGCGCTTCGGGCGATGAGATGGCAGGAAGCGGAACTTGCCACCAGGACCAGTAACCAGATAAGCAGAAGCTTGGCGGTTACAGCCCAGCTGTCAGATTGCAGGGCAAGGCCGCAAATGATACAGCCCAGACCAACGTTATCTGCCTTGGTGAGCGCATGCAGTCGGGTATAGACATCGGGAAAGCGAAGCAATCCCACGGTGCCGGAGAGGAAAAAGGGCAGGCCCAGGATAATGAGTGCGGTACCGCTAACGGTGAAGAAATCCATGTCTTTTTTTTCCTGAAGGGTGCCAGGTGCGTCTGACAAATGTAATGGTGGCCAGTGCTGACAGCAGTGCAAAAACCAGGGCGATATCAATCAGGACGGGGTTTGCCATGCCCTTGCTCAGTAGCAAAAGGATAGCTACCCCGCAGGTGCCGAACAGTTGCGCCGTCATCATCCGATCCACTGTGGACGGTCCTTTCAATATACGAAACATTCCTGCGGCAATCGCCGGCAGTAACAATAGCGCAAAGATCGTGTGTATGGGGCTCATGGGTCTTTCCTTCTTTCAGGAGATATCTGCATGAGAACAGCAACATGGTATTCAAGGCCTTGGATACCTGCCCAAATGGGCAGGTCCCGGTCAAGCGTATGGATGATTACCCGGTTTCCATTCAGCTCCGCACTCAGGGTCCCGGGCAGAAGGCTGATACTGTTGACAAAGAAAATTCTGGCAAGCCCTTGTGGGAGGAACGTTGTATAGGCGACCAGTCCCGGATTGAGTAGCTGTCGAGCTGAAAGAGCACGTCGCATGACATCAAAACCGCCATGAAAGGATTGCCGGAGAAAGAAGGCGATAAAATACAGGGTGCCGGTGAGACTAATACGAAACGAAGAAGGGGGCGTCAGCCTGAGGCTCAGACTGGTTGAAAGTAGCACCACTGGTATTCCGATAGCCCAACTCGAAATGTCGGCACCGGTCAGGGCAATCCAGACAGCAGAAAAAAATAGAAAACGAGGAAGAGAACGCCGGCAAAAAATATATACTTCCGGACCTTTGGGAAAGCGGTGATCTCTGATCATGACTCTTGTTCTTTTCCCTCTGTGTGCATGAGTTCTTCTATACAATAACCCATTATTTTATTAGATATTTTTAATATGTTATGAAGCGAAGTCAAGGAGTTTCTGCGTAGATGGTGTATCTGTATATGTATGCTTTTGCCATGGGTGGTGTTGCCCTTTCCAGTTGTTTTCTGTAGGGTAATTGATATTTCCGTGTCAACATGGCGTTTTGATTTTGGGCCGGATAATATGATTGTCGGTGACGTAAAAAGCTTCACCACCGACGGCAGATAGGTCATAACTTGTCGATTTCCCCTATTGTCCTAATAGGCGTATTTAACTTTTTACGAGGCCATCATGGTTGCAGTAATGACACGTCTTCTTATTTTGTAAAACGGAGCAAATGCATTTCCCGTTGATATTGGTGGGAACGACAGGGAACTTGGTCGAATAGACAGCATGCTCATCAAAATGTTACCTGACACCACTACATGGCATTACCAAATAACAAGGTTAGTAAATGGCAAATCCCATTGCGAAGAAAGAAATACTTAAGATTGTGTTGCCGCCTATTCTGGCCGTGTCTCTTTTTGTCTTTACGCTCTTTGGTCTTATTCTGCCCAATTATAAAACAGACCTCATGGACCAGCAAAAAAGGATGCTCACTGAAATGACCCACGTGGCTTGGCAGATGATCGCTGTTGCTGAAGAACAGGAGAGAACCGGTTCTGTTGCCTGCGAAACAGCCCAGGACATGGTCCTTGAACATTTACGGGGTATGCGTTACGGCAAGGATGGTTTGGATTACTTCTGGGTGAATGATATGCGACCCTATATGCTGATGCATCCATACCGGACAGACCTGGAGGGCACGGATGTTTCCGGTTTTCGTGACCCTCAGGGAAAAGCGATTTTTAAGGAGATTGTCGAGATTGCCGAAAAATCGGGCAAAGGCTTCTCAACCTATATGTGGCAGTGGAAAGATGACCCGACCCGCATGGAGCAGAAACTATCATATATAGAATATTTTGCCCCCTGGGGGTGGGTTGTCGGCACCGGTATCTATCTTGATGAAGTCAACCGGCATATTGCCGATTTGAGTCGAAAGCTGGTTATGATTTCAAGCTTTATCATTTTCATCGTCTCCGTGTTGACATATCGTACGACTGTGCGGGCGTTGCAAACCGCAAAGAGCCAAATGCAAGCGGAAGGTGAACTAAAAAAACACCAGCGATATCTTGAGCAACTCGTTGCAGATCGGACCGCTGATTTAACCTTATCCAATAAAAAGCTACAAGATGAAGTGTGCGAGAGAAAAAAGCTGGAAGAAAACCTGTATCAGGTTGCAATTACCGATGAACTAACCGGCCTGTATAATCGGAGAGGCTTTTTTGAGCTTGCCGAGAAACAGCTGCAACTGACCGATCGGCAAAAGAATAACTTATGCCTTTTGTTTATGGATCTCAATGACCTGAAAGAGATCAACGATCAATTCGGCCACGAAACCGGTGATTATGCTCTTGTGGAGACTGCCGAGATATTAAAAAAGTTTTTTAGGAAAGCTGATATTCTCAGTCGTCTCGGAGGCGACGAGTTTGCGGTTCTCATGGTCGGCAAAGAAGGTGAGGTTGATGAACATGCCATAATCTCAAGATTTCAAGAACATCTTGAACATATAAATTCTCAAGCGGATAGGGCGTATGAGCTATGGATCAGCATAGGCGCTGTTCGTTATGCTTATGATGCGCCTTGCTCGGTAGAGGATCTTCTCGCACAGGCCGATGCCTTGATGTATGAGCAAAAGAGGAAGCAGAAATCAGAACACCCTAAGTAAAGGTTACCCCAAAAAAAGTGTCTGTGGTGAGTTTTCCCCAATGGGGCAAATTTCTCAGGCCCTATCCTGGATGTTTAAGCTTGCACCCAGGACAGGGAGAGCAAAGAGATGGAATTCGTAATGCCTGCGGTGATGAGGCCGAATTGAACCTTTTCTCGCCGGGCCATCAGCAGCAGTTAGAGTGCAGGTCCTGCATTACGGATAGCGGCGTCGGTTTGATCGGCAAATTGAGCAAAGTTTGCGGCAAACATGTCGGCTAGCTTTTTGGCCTGGGTGTCATACTCATCAACGTTTGACCAGGTCTTGCGTGGGTTGAGTATTTCACTGGGTACCCCGGGACATTCCTTGGGGATGTTGAGTCCAAAGAAAGGCTCTTGTTCTGTTGCCACATCATTGAGTTTACCGTCTAAAGCGGCATTGACTATGGCCCTGGTGTGGGCCAGTGAAATGCGCGCCCCCACCCCGTACGGTCCACCGCTCCAGCCTGTATTGATCAGCCAGACCTGTGAACTGTGAAGGTCGAGCTTGTGCCCTAAGAGCTCGGCATAGCGCATGGGGTGCATGGGCATGAAAGGTGCCCCATAACAGGCGCTGAATACCGGAGAGGGTTCGTCCACTCCCCTTTCGGTACCGGCCACTCTTGCCGTATAGCCGGAAATAAAATGGTACATGGCCTGCTCTTTTGAGAGTTTTGCCACGGGCGGCAGGACGCCGAAGGCGTCGGCGGAAAGAAAAATGACGGTCTTTGGATGGCCGCCGATGCCGTCCCTGCTGGCGTTGGGGATAGCAGAGATGTGGTAGGAAGCCCTAGTGTTTTCCGTGAAGGTGTCGTCATCAAGGTCGACCATACGGGTTCGGGAATCCAGAGCGACGTTCTCAAGGATAGTGCCGAAGCGCCGGGTGGTGGAATAAATTTCCGGTTCCGCCTCAGGCGATAATCGGATGAGTTTTGCATAACACCCGCCTTCGAAATTAAATACGCCCCTATCACTCCAGCCGTGTTCGTCGTCTCCGATTAGTATGCGGCTGGCGTCTGCAGACAGCGTGGTTTTGCCGGTGCCGCTGAGTCCGAAAAAGAGTGCTGTATTGTTGTCCCGGTCGATATTGGCAGAACAGTGCATGGGCAATACGCCTTTTTGCGGCATCAGGAAGTTCATTACCGTAAAAATCGATTTTTTTGTCTCTCCGGCATAACTGGTTCCGCCGATAAGAACCAGTTTTTTCTTGAAATTGATGATGATGAAGGTTTCCGAGTTGGTGCCATCCATGCTTGGTGTGGCGTGAAAGCGGGGGGCATTGATGACGGTGAATTGAGGCACATGGTTTTGTAACTCTTCCGGGGTGGCCTGGATGAACATGTTGCGGGCAAAGAGGCTGTGCCATCCGTACTGGGTGATAATTCTCACCGGCAGTCGATACTCGGGGTCGGCCCCGGCAAAACAGTCCTGCACGTAGATGTCCTGGGTCTCCAGGTGCTGGGTCATGCTTGTATGTAACCGGTCAAACTGTTCTTCTGAAATGGGCGGGTTTACGTCACCCCACCAGATATGATCTTCGGTAGTGGATTCACGTACCACGAATTTGTCATTTGCCGAACGGCCTGTATGGTGCCCGGTACGGACGACGATGGGACCAAGATGTGAGAGCCGGCCTTCAGCACGGGGCAGGATTTTTTCATACAATCGGGCGGTTGGCAGCGACCAGAAGACATCGTTTGGATTGCGGATGCCATGATTTTCCAGGCCATATCTGCTGTGGGTACGGCAGTGCTTGTCGTGCATGGTTACCCCCGTGGTTCAGGTGGGCCCGGATAGCACCCCGTAATGGGTTGCTATCCGGCCTGGTGCAGTGAAAGCGAAAAAGAATTATGAACAAGATGCCAAAAATCTAAAGGCAGAAAGCATCTGGAGAATTGTTATTTTCCAGCAAAATAGAGCGCTTGAAACGCCTTGATTGCTGTGCGCAGTTTTTCTACGTTCTCAAGATCGGTGGTCTGCTTGCATTTCATGGTATAGATCAGCATCTGGTGGAGCTGGCCGAGCTTTTTATCATAATCCTTGGCATCGAATTTAATGCGTTGGGTCATGAAATATTGGCTGACTATTTCCTGTAACTGGTTGGCATGGTCTTCCTTGTTCATGACCCAGCGGACGGTTTGGTTGGCATGTTGGGCGTCTTTTTGCAAGTCATTGATCTGGTTCATTGACTTTTCAATGGTGGTGGCATGCTCAAGCAGCTGATCAATCCGCGCTTGGTCGTCATAAATTCCGCAAGGGATCTCACAATGAGCAACCGCCTGATTGGCAACAAACAGTAGAGCGGCAACAGCGATCAGAAGTTGAACGAGTCTTTTTTTCATTTTTCCTCTCCTTGTACAATTGGTTGATTGATACATGCACTGGTTTTCTGTTTGCAAATGATAATGAATGTTAGAATCATTTTCAAGCCTTAATTTAATGAAAAGTAAACTGATTGTATTTGCTGTCTGATTTCGCCCAAGTGAATGTATGATCGATGCTACCGTTTGAGTTGCAAATTTCTCTTGTTTAAGTGTATTCATGTGTAATAATAAGCCTCGCCACCGACGGCGGAAAGGTCATAAATCACTTTATTTCCGTACAGTGCAAATGTCGTTTTCGACTTTTTACGAGTTCATCATAGTTGAAATTCGCCTCTTTTTGTGCTTTCACCTATATCTATAACAAGGAGATTGAATGAAGCTTACCTTCCACGGCGCAGCCAGAACTGTCACAGGCTCCCAGCACCTCATTGAAGCCAATGGTAAAAAAATTCTGCTCGATTGCGGCCTTTTTCAAGGTAAACGCAAAGAGTCTTTTGAATTGAACCGCCAGGGTTTTTGTGCCGGCGGTGATATCGACTGCCTTGTCCTGTCCCATGCCCACATCGATCATTCCGGTAATATTCCCTGCCTGGTGAAAAACGGTTATCGTGGTGACATTTATACAACTTCTGCTACCCGAGATCTCTGTGCCGTCATGCTTATGGACAGCGCCCACATCCAGGAAAAGGATGTCGAGTACGTCAACCGCAAGCGAGCCAAGAAGGGGCAGGCCGAGTTTGAGCCCCTGTATGCTAAAAAAGACGTGGTCACCGCCATGGAGCAATTTGTCGGCCTCAGCTATAACCGGCGTCACGCCATCTTGCCCGGAATCCATCTCACTCTTGTCGATGCCGGCCATATGCTCGGCAGCGCCCATGTCATTCTTGATATTGATGATCAGGATACCGGGCAGCAGGTGAGGGTGGTGTTCAGTGGCGATATCGGTCGTCCGGATATACCGATTATCCGTGATCCTGTTCCGATCGTTGACGGTGCCGATATCCTCATCATGGAAAGTACCTATGGCAACCGGTTGCATTCCCCCTATCCCGAATCCGAGGCAGAACTGGAACGTATCATCAACGAGACATACCGGCGCGGCGGTTCGCTGCTCATTCCGGCCTTTGCGGTGGGGCGTACTCAGCAGCTCGTCTATGCACTTCATAAACTCGCTAATCGCGGAGCCATCCCTGATTTGCCCATATTCGTGGACAGTCCACTTGCTACCCGTGCCACCGATATTTTCCGGTTGCATCCTGAGACCTATGATGACGAGATCCGAAATTTCCTCCTCCAGGATGAGGATAACAATCCCTTTGGCTTTGGTCAGCTGCAATATACGCAGTCGGTAAAACAATCTCAGGCCCTGAATACTCTTCGCCAGTCGGCGGTCATCATTTCCGCCAGCGGAATGCTGCAAGGCGGCCGTATTTTGCACCATCTGCGCAATCGCATCGAAGACCCTACAAATACCATTCTCATTACCGGCTGGCAGGCACCGTATACTTTGGGTCGCCGTCTGGTGGAAAACGAAAGTACCGTTCGGATTTTTGGTGATGAATTTCAGGTACGGGCACGGGTGGAGGTGCTTACCGGTTTCTCAGGCCATGCCGATCGTGATGGCCTCGTCGACTTCGTCGGCAAGATGACCAAAAAGCCATCCAAAACCTTTATTGTCCACGGTGAGGAGGAGGCAGCCAATGCCCTGGCCGGACACTTGAACGCTGCGTTCGGGTTGGAGAATGTGTCAATTCCAGAGCCGCACCAAAGCTTTGTTGTCTGATTCATTCCTTGTTACTGAAGAGACGTGTATTCCAAGAACGTTGTGTAGTCAGGCTCTGCGTGAACGGTCGCGGTGCAAAGATGAACATCCTGAGGCAAGTGTGCTGAAGAAAGAATGGGCGGACAGTTGAAATACAAAAGGCTTGCAAATTGTTGAAATTTGCAAGCCTTTATTATCTCTGGTGCCTCGGGGGAGAGTCGAACTCCCACAGGCTTAGCCTACATGACCCTGAACCATGCGCGTCTACCAATTCCGCCACCGAGGCAGGCACCATTTGTGCGAAGAAGCAACGCTGTAGACCTCGAATCCAGCGAGTCTGCCAGTTCATCACTTCGACATGAACGTGGGAGAATATGCTAGGCAAACGGTCTTTTGTCAAGTATTTCTTTGGTGCCATACGGAAAAAACCTCCCGAGGGCGTTTTGCGGGCAGTATGGGCAGGAAAACGTTGTCTGAAGTTGTGTTCCATTTCATGAACTGTTTGCGAGTTTTGTTCAGGTAGGGTACATATCCCGCTTTAGGCCATCTTGAGAATTTGTGTTTCAACCAGTGGGACGGCTTGACCGTTCGACGTTGGGACGGCTTGACCGGTTGTCAGTAGCCTCTTCATCCGTTTCGAGGCAAGTATCCTCGACTGTCTGGTTGGTGGGAGATTCCTGCTACTGTATGGCCTATAAAAACGCTGGCCGGTAAACGGATTGGTGTCCATCTGTGAAGGCAATGTAAGCAGTATCGGAAAACTATGCAACTATACACCGATTTACAACAGATTCAACGACCGTTTTCAAAGGCCTTTGTGACCATTGGCAATTTCGACGGTGTACACCTTGGGCATCAGATGCTGTTTTCAGAAGTCGTGGGTAAGGCGTATCGGCACGACGGAACCAGTGTGGCGGTGACCTTTGATCCGCATCCACTCAAAATATTGCGACCGGATGGGATCAGGTTGATCTCAACCACGGAACAAAAGATAGAGCTTATTCAATTGGCGGGTATCGATGCGCTGGTTATTCTCCCCTTCAATCGTGAATTTTCAGGAACAACGGCACGTGCTTTTGTTGATACTGTTCTTGTGAAAGCTCTTGGTGTGCGAGAACTTGTAGTCGGGTACGACTATGCGTTCGGTAAAGGGAGAGAAGGGAACATCGACTTTCTCAAGGCCCGGGGGCGGGAACTCGGTTTTCCCGTGACGGTGGTTGATGCTTATTATGAAAACGGTATGCTTGTGTCCAGTACAAAAATCAGGGAACTTGTTGCTGAAGGAAGAATGCGTGATGTCCGGAAGTTGCTCGGCCGATATTATCAAATCCGAGGAGAGGTCCAGCGTGGCAGGCAACGCGGTGGCAGAGAGGTAGGGTTTCCGACGGCAAATCTGAAAATCAGTGAAGAGGATCTCTGTCCCAAGCGAGGGGTCTATGTGACCCAGGTGGTGTATAAAGGGACTGTATACGGTGGTGTTTCCAATATCGGCTATAATCCGACATTTGGTGAAAACAGGTTGGTGGCGGAAACGCATATCTTTGATTTTAACAGTGATATATATGGCCACCCTATAAAGATTAACCTGTTGCGGTATCTTCGAGGAGAGAAAAAGTTTGCCGGTGTTGAAGAGCTGGCGGCCCAGATTAAACTGGATATTGTTACCGCAAGGCAGGTCCTTGCCGAGGCAGAGAAGGAGCCATTATTTTCCTGTGAGGAAAAGTGGTCAAAATAGTTGGAAATTTTTTGTAGCCCTGATGCTGTGCTTCGACTTTTGGTAGACACTACTTGCCTCTTCAGTGATTGTGTCTATAGTATAGAGTGTTTTTTTTGCGGTTTGTGTACTTGCCTCTTCAGTGATTGTGTCTATAGTATAGAGTGTTTTTTTTGCGGTTTGTGATGAAAGTATTGCCTTGAGTCGGGCATCGCTTTCAGGTTGGGAATGTCGAAACATGATGGACTCGTAAAAAGTCGAAAATGCCGCTTGCACAGTTTGGGAATACAGTGAAGTTAAACCTTTCCGCCGTCGGTGGCGGGGCTTTTTACGACACCGACAAAGAAGGTGGATTTGTAAAGAATCCAGAACGGCATTTGCACGGTACGGAAATACAATGAATTGAAATCTTACCGCCGTCGGTGGCTAGGCTTTTTACGACACCGACAAACGTGGATAAGTGAACATAAATAGAGAGCTTGAAGGGAACGCTATGTCAGGAGAAGAACAGAGGGTTGATATTGCAACAGTAATCGCCGAGTTGGAAAAAGTGGTTGCCGAAAGGCCGGACAACGTAATGGCCCACCATCAGCTGGGCCTTGTCTATCGACAGTCTGGTCAAAACGAGAAGGCTATTGCCGAGCTGGAAAAGGCTATTGAGCTTGATGATCAGTCAGCGGAAAGCATGGTGAATCTCGGAGCAATATATTTTGACCAGGGTGATGTTGACCGTGCGCTTGCCTTGAACGAAAAGGCCTTGTCGATTACACCGAATATGGCTGAGGCCCATGTGAACATAGGGCTTATCAGGCAGCAGCAGAGCCGGGTACAGGATGCTATAGAGTGTTATGACAAGGCGGTGCAACTTGACCCTTACCTGTTGACAGCCTGGATCAACCTGACCAGTGCCTATACGATGAACGAGGAAGATGACAAGGCCGTTGAAGCCGCCCGTCAGGCCGTTACATTGGAGCCTGACTCGTCAATGGCGAGAAATAATCTTGCTGTGGCCCTCTATTTTAAGGGTGATTACGTTGAGTCGAAAACGAATATGGAAAAGGCACGGGAGCTGGGGTATTCCGTTGACCCCCGTTTTGCCGAAGCCCTGGAGCAAAAACTGGCTGGCTGATTTATTAGTGACAAGATTGACGTTGAAGTCAGGCCATGGTGCCCGTTTTGCGGGATAGATGTCGGGCGCCCCACCGAAACAGCGCAGCGGAAGATGACCGAATTCCCAGTGGGATCCTGTGACTGTGGTGCCGTCTATGTTTGTGATGCCACAGGGCATAATGTTGGCTCGGCCATGGTCGAGTGTCTGGTGTATGCCTGTAGCGATGAATGGGACCTTGCCTGGGAATTGATTCCCGAGGATGACTACCTTACCGGTCGAATTGAACAGTATGACGAACTCACCCATCAGGTGATCCCGAAGGGAAACCTGGATGGGCGTGCAGTGCGAGGGGTTTTATATTTTGTCCGCCTTCATAAGGAGGTCGCTGAGATTGCTGATCGTTTCCGTATCAAACAGGAATCGGAGATTCCGTCAAACCCTGATGATCCGCGAGCAGGAGCTGTTATCCCGGACGTTGAGCCTGTGCGTGATCCGAGTCTGCCGAGAAGAAAAACCAGTAAGCGAGAGGTCAAGAAACTTGCCGCTGCAGGTGATGTTGACACCTTGGTCGAGTTGAGTTTAGACGACAAGCGGACCCTGCGTTTTCTTCAGCGCTTGCTCTATCAGCCCGATGCGGCCGGCCGTTATCGTACAGCCTGGATTCTTGGTCAGGTTTGTTCCCGGGTCGCAACCCGAGAACCCGCTCCGGTTGCTGACCTCTTGCACCGTTTATTTGAAGCCTGCAATGATTCTGCAGCAACCCCTTGGGGAATGGTCGAAGCAATTGGTGCAATTATTGCGCAGCGGCCCGATATCTATGGTGCCTCTTTGGGGCCTGGGGGAAATTGCAGCAATTCGGCCGGATTTGGTAAGAAAAACACCTTTTTATTCTACATTTCATTTTTTGAATCACGATAACCCTGTAATGCGCGGTCTGATGGCAAGATTGTTGGGCAGGATCAAGGCCGAGGAGGCATCTTTGCAGATCATGGGCCTGCAGCAGGATGAGAGCGAGGTCATTATATACGAGCAGGGAGGACCTGTGCCGACAACGGTTGCCGCCCTGGCAACAGAGGCTGTACAGCAAATTCGTCAGGATGATTAGCGAGCGAATTGATCAACATGTCAGAATATAATATATATCAACTACTTTGTATTGCAGGAGAAATGTACCATGGTCAGTGAGAGTATTCAGCCGTTGAGTTCCTTGGCACCTCTGGATGAGGGAAAGAACAGTAAGGGAAATGAAGTAGATGACCCTGTCCGCCAGGATTATATGAAGGGGCGGGAACAGTATACCGCCGGAGATTTTACCGCTGCCGCATTGTCCTTTCACAATGCGCTCAAGGGTTTTGAAGAACAGGGAGATGAGCAGGGAATAGCCAACGCCTCTGATCGTCTTGGTGATGCCTGTATGGAAAAGGAAGAGTATGCCATGGCCCTGGAGAATTATAAACGTGCCTTTGCAATCTGTGAGAAAGAGGAAGATTCCTTTTCTACCCTGTCCTTGAATAAAAAAATGGCTGCCTCACACAGGAAGCTGGGCCAGCTTGATGAGGCGATGGCGATTCTTCAGGATATACTTGAACATTATTTTCTGACCAAAAACCCCAAGGGCAGTGTCGATATCCTCACCGTTATGGCCGAGGTGTTTATCCAACAGGGGGAAATTGATGCGGCTGTCGATGCCTATCGTACCGTTTCATCCATCCACGCCGTGTTTAAACATAAGCGCCTTGCGGAAGAGTTTGCCGCACGAGCCGAGGCCCTGGCGCAGGAATAGTCTGTGTTTACGGGACTTATTCAGGGGATTGGCCGGGTTGTCGAAAAACGTCCTGCCGGTGGTGGTATGGTATTTGGTCTGGAGAGCGGCTTTGAGCTGACTGATCCGGAAGAAGGCGAATCCATTGCGGTAAACGGCGCCTGCCTGACGGCACGTGATATTGTCGGCCGCAGATTTCTTGTTGATGTCTCCCCGGAAAGTTTGTCCCGGACGGGGCTTGGGAGGCTTGATGTCGGGACAAGGGTCAACCTCGAACGTGCCCTTCGTCTCAGTGATCGGTTGGGCGGTCATCTTGTCAGCGGGCATGTCGATGCGCTCGGCACTGTCGAAGAACGCAGGGCAACAGGTGATTTCACCCTGTTTACCTTTTCGCTTGACCGGAGCCTTACCCGCTACGTTATTGAAAAAGGTTCGATCACCATTAACGGTGTCAGCCTGACTGTAAACAGTTGCCAGGGGAATCGTTTTTCCGTCTCTATTATTCCCCACACCCTTGTTGTGACCACGTTGGGTGAGTTGAAAACCGGTGACCAGGTAAATATCGAAGTAGACATCATCGGAAAGTACGTGGAAAAATTACTTTCCGAACAGTCCGTTGGCCAAGAGCAGGGAAGCCGTATTAACCAAGCCTTTCTTGCTGAGCATGGATTTTTAAAATAAGTTGCCTTCTCTGTTGTAGGCAATTTTTCGATAGATCAAATTAACGTACAAAGAAGGTTTTTCGTCGAGTTTCCGTTACAGTTTCCCTCGTTTGGGGTGTGGGAATCTGCAATCCGGAACCTGAACCGGAACCTGACAATAACGAGGTATACAATGGCAGTCAGCCCTATAGAAGAAGTCATCAAGGATATTCAAGATGGCAAAATGGTCATTCTTGTGGACGATGAGGATCGGGAAAACGAGGGCGATCTGTGCATGGCCGCAGAAAAGGTAACGCCTGAAGCAATTAATTTCATGGCCACCCATGGTCGCGGTCTGATCTGTCTTGCCATGAGTCCCGATATCATTGAGCAACTCGGTCTACCGATGATGGTGCAGAATAATCAGTCACCATACGGTACCGGGTTTACAGTCAGTATTGAGGCGCGGACAGGTGTCAGTACCGGCATCTCGGCTGCCGACCGTGCGCGTACTATTGAGGCCGCTGTGGATGCCGATGCTACGCCGCGTGATATTATCAGCCCCGGCCATGTTTTTCCCCTCAGAGCCCGCAAGGGAGGTGTTCTCGTTCGTACCGGGCAAACCGAGGGGTCTGTTGATTTGGCGCGTCTGGCAGGTATGCGAACCGCTGGCATTATCTGTGAGATCATGAAGGATGACGGTACCATGGCTAGGATGCCGGATTTGGAACAGTTTGCGGTCGAACATGATCTCAAAATAGCCACTGTTGCCGATCTGGTTGCCTATCGCCTGCGAAAAGACCTCCTTGTCCATCGAGCTGTTGAGGCCCGTCTTCCCACCGAACATGCCGGGGAATTTCGAGTTGTTGTCTATAAGAATGATGTGGACAGTTTTGAACATGTGGCCCTGGTTAAGGGGGAAATAGACCCTGAAAAACCGGTAATGGTCCGGGTTCATTCCGAGTGTTTGACCGGCGATGTTTTTGGCTCAGCCCGCTGCGACTGCGGTGACCAGCTCCATGCCGCCATGCAAATGGTGTCCCAGGAAGGCAGTGGGGTGGTACTTTACATGCGTCAGGAAGGCCGTGGCATAGGCCTGGTCAACAAACTCAAAGCCTATAAACTTCAGGATGAAGAGGGCATGGATACCGTTGAGGCCAATGTGGAGCTTGGATTCAAGCCTGATCTGCGTGATTATGGAATCGGTGCTCAGATCCTACGGGATCTCGGTGTTGGGCAGATGCGGTTGTTGACCAATAATCCGAAAAAGATTGTCGGCCTGGAAGGATATGGCCTCAAGGTTGTAGATCGGTTTCCCATAGAAATACCCGGTGAATCTGAAAACAAGCAGTATCTGAGATGCAAGCGGGATAAAATGGGCCACCTGCTTGAACTCTACGGTGAAGAATCATTGGAGAATGTACGTCGGGATCCTTGAGATGGATTTAGGGAGTGGTCGACAACGGGAAAATAGACAGAGACCTGAGTTGTAATCAGGTGAACATCACGAGCGGCTAATGCTGCTGCGGACAAGGACGAGAGGATGGCAAAGTATATAGAAGGAAACCTGCATGGCCAGGGACGAAAAATTGGTATTATTGTTGCTCGCTTTAATTCATTTATATGTGAGAAGCTACTGGAAGGCGCTCTCGACAGTCTGGTACGTTCCGGAGTCAGTGATGATGATATTGAGGTGGCCCGGGTTCCGGGTGCGTTTGAAATACCCCTTGTTGCCCAGAAAATGGCCAAGTCGGGAAAGTATGATGCGGTCATTTGTATCGGTGTGGTCATCCGTGGGGCAACTCCTCATTTTGATTTTGTCGCCGGTGAAGTGGCGTAAGGAACCGCTCTGGTCATGCTTGATGCAGGC